>JAAFHS010000459.1 GCA_013298485.1 Rhodobacterales bacterium | reverse complement strand
TGCGGGCCGTGACGATCAGGGCGCCATCCTTGACCTCTACATTCAATTCATCCGCCGTAAAGCCCGCGACAGCCACGGAGATGCGATAGGCATCATCAGCCGTCTTTTCGATGTTGTAGGGCGGATAGGTCGGCTGGCCGACATCAGCGGACAGCGCGCGGTCCATCAGGCTGGCGATCCGGTCAAAGCCGACAGTTGCACGGTAAAGCGGTGCGAAATCATAGTTGCGCATGGTCATCCTCATCAAGCGATGTGTTGAACCCTTCCGGTTGGACAGGGCAGTCATTCACCGCAGGCCCGGTCACCGGCACCTGCGACATCACATCAGATGGGAAGCAGTTTTGCGGCTTTCAAGGGGCCTCGGCGGCATCGGCCGGCCGCAGGAACTTTGCCCCGCCCGCCGTCCCGCCCGAGATGACGCGCACCCCGTCACGGCCCAGGGTTCCCCTGATATCATTCGCCATTTCCGCGCGGAGCAGGGCCAGCGGTTCATCCAGTGACACGCCCAGGGAGACGGTCTGGCCATCCAGCTGCGCCTTGGCCGACACGACGGAGACAACCCGCGCCACACCATCGCGAAACGAGAATACCGGCGCGCCGGACGAGCCGAAATCGACGCTGCAATCCATCACGATCGCCGCAGCCTCACGCGACAGGACATGGCAGGTTTCCTGCAGCGACGGCACCTCGGCACGGTCCTGCGCATATGAGACGATGCCCACCTCATCCCCTGTGGACGGCCGCACGTCCAGATCAAAGGGTTGGACATTGGACATCCGCACGGGCTGATCCAGCTGCACCAGCGCCACGTCATAGGCGACGCGGTCAACGCCTTCATCGCCGGCATAGATATAATCCGGATGCGGCAGGGCCTTGCGCGCGGTCCGGTAGGCAAGGGCACGCCCGTTGCGCCAGCCCACCAGGAACTGGATTGTCGCCGGATCGACGCGCGCGCCGGTTTCCTTGTCAAACAGGCAATGGGCGGCCGTCAGCACCATGTCATATGCGATCAGCGTGCCCGTGCAAAACCCGCGCGTGCCAAGGTTCAGGCGGCCCACGGCCTCCCACCCCCGGCTATCATCGGCGGTTTCCAGCGCGACAAGGGGCGAGCTGGGGTTTTCCTGCGCAGAACCGACGCGGGGAAGACACGCGCCCAGAACAAGGATAAGGGCAATCAAGGCGCGCATGACATCTCCGCTGTTTTCTGCGGTGCTACCCAAGCACTTCGGCGGATTTGTGGCAAACGCTATTGCATGGTCGCCGCCGGTTGCGGCCCGCCTGTGGCCCAATCGAGCAGTTCGACCGTATGCACCACAGGCACGCCGGTCGCGCTGCCGATCTGCATCATGCAGCCGATATTGCCTGCGGCGATCACATCGGGGGCCTTCGCCATCAGGGTCCTGACCTTGCGATCCTTCAGTTCGGCGGAAATCGCAGGCTGCAGCAGATTGTAGGTCCCCGCCGATCCGCAGCACAGATGGCTGTCGGCGGGTTCCACCACGGTAAAGCCCGCGCGCTTCAGCAGGTCTTTCGGCAGCGTCTTGATCTGCTGGCCGTGCTGCAGCGAACAGGCGGCATGATAGGCAACGCACAGGCCTTTGGCCGCACCTTCGGGAAGGCCGATTTTCGTCACCACCTCGCTGATATCCATGGCAAGGCCTGCAACCTGTGCCGCATCGGCGGCTAGTGCATCATTGCGGAACATATGGCCGTAGTCCTTGACTGTCGTCCCGCAGCCCGAGGTGTTGATGACAATCGCGTCAAGACCGCGCGGCACTTCGGCAATAAAGGCGCGGATGTTTGCGGCGGCGGAGATATGCGCCAGGCTTTCCTTGCCCATGTGATGGGTCAGCGCGCCACAGCAGCCCTGCCCTTTCGCCACGACCACCTCGCATCCCAGCCGTGTCAACAGCCGGATCGTGGCGTCATTGATATCCGTGTTCAGCGCCTTTTGCGCACAGCCGGTCATCAGCGCCACGCGCATCTTGCGCGGGCCCGTTGCGGCAAAGGTCTGCGGATCGTCATTGCGGCTGACAGAGGGGATGGTCGCGGGCGCCATGGCGATCATCGCGCGCAGGCGGGCATCGGGGATCGCCCATGTGATAGGTCTGGCGAGTTTGGCCCCGAGCAGAGCCAGACGGAACCGCCGGGGGTGCGGGATCACCCAGGCCAGCACATTGCGCAGGATGCGTTCGGTCAACGGGCGCTTGTAGGTGTTCTCGATATGCGCGCGGGCGTGATCGACCAGATGCATGTAATGCACGCCCGACGGGCAGGTCGTCATGCAGGCCAGGCACGACAGGCAGCGGTCGATATGCTTGACGGTCTGCGCATCGGCAGGCTGGTCGTTTTCCAGCATTTCCTTGATCAGGTAGATACGCCCGCGCGGGCTGTCCAACTCATCACCCAGCACTTGGTAGGTGGGGCAGGTCGCCGTGCACATGCCGCAATGCACGCAGGACCGCAGGATGTCATTAGACCGCGCCGTGGCCGGATCGCGCAATTGTTCGGGCGTGAAAGTCGTTTGCATCAGGCGGTCACCGTCACAGGGGATTGGCTGGCAACGGCACCCATCAGGCCGGGGTTCAGAATGCCGCGCGGATCGAACGCGGCCCGCAGCGCGCGGGTCAGGGCCGCAACAGGGGCGGTTTCGGGATGAAACGCTGGCACATCCGCCGGGCCGCGCATCAGCGTCGCATGGCCACCAAGGCGATCCACCACCCCCCGCACGCGCACGGCATCATCGCCATCCGGCACCCGCAGCCAGACCAAACCGCCACCCCAATCCATCACATAGTCGGCACCTGCGGTCAGCCCCGCCACCACGGCAGGCCCATCCGTCGGCTTGACCGACACACGCCAGATCGCGCCATCGCGCCCGTGGAACGCCGCCACATCCCGGATGTCCGCCCAAGTCGCGGCACTGTCCGCACCCGTGACGATCTCCCCGCCG
>JAAFHS010000458.1 GCA_013298485.1 Rhodobacterales bacterium | reverse complement strand
CATTCTCACCCGGATCATAACAGGCGACCGCCCCGTCCTGCCCGCGTGCCGCAATCACCGACACCTCATGGCTGAAATCCACGAACCCTTCCAGCACCGCTGGCGCGCCCTGCATCGCAGCCCAGGCCACGGGCGCATCACCGGGTGAGTTGATCCGCGCCTGCCCCTTGCCGTCATAGCCCAGCCGCGCGGTTTTCAGAATCGCAGGGGCACCGATCCGCGCAATCGCCGCCGTCAGATCATCAAGGCTGCCCACGGCGGCATAGGGGGCGGTCTGCAGACCAAGGCTGTTCAGGAAATCCTTTTCCGCCACCCGCTCCTGACTGGTTGCCAGTGCGCGGCGGTTGGGGTGAATGGGCCGGACCGCCTCCAGCGCGTCCAGTGCGGTTGTCGGGATATTCTCGAATTCATAGGTGATGACGGCGACCGATCTGGCGAAAGCGGCTAGGGCTGCGGTGTCGTCATACCCCGCCACCGTCACCCGGTCGGCCACCTGCCCGGCGGGTGCTGCGGGGTCCGGGTCATAGATATGGGCGCGCAGGCCCAGCCGCGACGCCGCAACCGCCAGCATCCGCCCCAGCTGCCCGCCGCCCAGGATGCCGATCATCGCGCCTGTTTCAAGCATCTGACGGTTCATCCGGAATGGACGCCGACAGCGCCGCGCGCCAGGCGTCCAGCCGCGCCGCAAGGCCCGGATCGGACAGCGCCAGAATGCCCGCCGCCATCAACCCCGCATTCGCCGCCCCGCCAATGGCCATCGTCGCCACCGGATAGCCACGCGGCATCTGCAGGATGGAATACAGGCTATCCACCCCCGCCAGCGCCTTTGTCTGGATCGGCACGCCGATCACCGGCAGACGCGTCTTCGATGCCATCATCCCCGGCAGATGCGCCGCCCCGCCCGCGCCTGCGATGATGACCTTCAATCCCCGATCCGCGGCGGTCTTGCCATAATCCCACAGCCGGTCCGGCGTGCGGTGCGCGCTGACGATCTTGGTCTCGTAGGCCACGCCCAGCGCGTCCAGAATGGCGCTTGCATCCTGCATCGTTGGCCAGTCCGACTGGCTGCCCATGATGATGCCCACTTCCGCCATCGCCACCCCCGTTTTTCCAAGCCGCGACTATACCGGCGAGGCGGGCAGGGGCAAGGCCGTGCGCAGAAAGTCGATCATCACGCGCACCTTTGCCGGAAGGTAGGATTTGCTGGGATAAACCGCCCAGGCGCCGGTATCGAATGTGGTCGCCGTCACACGCCAGCCCGGCAGGCAATGCACCAGACGCCCCGCCGCGATATCGCCGTCCACCAGCCAGTCAGGCAACAGCGCGGGGCCGAGCCCCGTCACCGCCGCATCCCGAAGCGTGCCCGCTGGCGTCAGGGTGATGTCCCCGGCAACCGGCACTTCTTGCTGCCCCGCCGCATCGGCAAAAATCCAGCGGTTGCGAAAGGCGCGCAGGTTGAACAGCAGCACCCGGTGATGGCGCAGGTCAGGGGGCACCTGCAACGGCGGATGGGCCAGCAGATAATCCGGTGCCGCCACGACCCGGTAATGCGTCGCCATCAGCTTTGTCGCGATCAGATCGCCCTCGATCGTCGGCGCAAGGCGGATCGCAAGATCGAGCCGGTCAGCGATCAGATCAAGATTGGCATCACTGAAGACGCAGTCCAGCGCGACCTCGGGGTACTGCGCGCGGAATGCGGCGAGCAGGGGCACGATACGCCGCTGCCCGAAGGTTACCGACGCCGACAGCCGCAGCAGCCCTGCCGGGCGCGCACGCGCACTGCGCGCCTCGGTCGCGATGCGGGTCAGTTCCTCCATCAGCGGTGCCGCGCGCGACAGATAGTGATCGCCCGCTTCCGTCAGGTTCAACCGCCGGGTCGTGCGTTCAAAGATGCGGATGCCCAGTGATGCCTCGATCCCCGCCACCGCCCGCGACACGGATGAGGCATCAATCCCGCGCAGCGCCGCCGCAGCCGCAAAACTGCCAAGGCGGCTGACGTCCAGAAGAAGGGACATGTCTGTGGTATTCATTCATGCATTTTTCGCACGACTATTTGGGTCAATCAATCATTTATCAGGAACGAAAGCAGGAATAATCCTCAGGCATCGGATGGCCATATTGGCCGCCCCGCAACCCTGAAAGGACAAACCATGGCCCGTTTTGAACTGCATACCGCCGACACCGCCCCCTCGGGGTCCAAGGATCAGCTGGCCGCGGTGACAAAGGCCTGGGGCTTTACGCCCAAGCTGCATGCGATCCTGGCCGAAAGCCCTGCCGCATTGATCGGCTATGACACGTTGTTCGGTCTTGTTGCCGCATCGACCTTGTCGCCCATCGAACAGCAGGTCGCCTATCAGGCGATCAACGTGTTCCACGGCTGCGAATACTGCACGATGGGGCATACCTACCTGTCCCGCGCCGCAGGCATGGACGAGGCCGCGATCACCGCCCTGCGCGACAACCGCGCGCCCGCCGACCCGCGTCTTGCGGCCCTGTGGACCTTTGCGCGCACCGTCGTTGAAACCCGGGGGCATGCCGGGGACACCGCGGTGGATGCCTTTATCGCCGCCGGGTTCACCCGCGCCAATGTGCTGGAGGTCGTCACGATCATCGCAACCAAAACGATCTCGAACTACACTAATCACCTGACCCATACGCCGAAAGAGGCGTTCATGTCCGATCCGGCCCTCGCGTGGACGGCTGCATCTTCCCCGACAATCGCCGCGTGAAACATCAGGGCCGGGGCAACCCGGCCCGCAAAAAGGGAGAGAATGGATGAAAATCGGGTTTCTGGGCCTGGGGGCCATGGGGTCGCGCATGGCGGCCCGGCTGATTGCCGCAGGGCATGCGGTCACCGTGTGGAATCGCACGCCGCGTGACATTCCGGCAGGGGCCGATGTCGCAGGTACACCACGGGCGGCGGCAACCGGGGCCGATATCGTGATTGCGATGGTGCGTGACG
>JAAFHS010000457.1 GCA_013298485.1 Rhodobacterales bacterium | reverse complement strand
GGGCGTTGCACAGATGACAGGCCGGGGGCTGGAACAGCGCATGACACCCTGTCTTGTCCCCGCCGACAGCCCCTTGGGCCAGTTGCAGGGCGGCACCAACATGGTCGTGCTGGAAGGCGATGCCGTCGGCCAGATCGTGCTGCGCGGCCCCGGCGCGGGCGAAGGCCCCACCGCCAGCGCCGTGATGGGCGATGTAATCGACCTCGCCCGTGGCATCCGCATACCCACGTTCGGCATACCTGCAGCCACCCTTGCGACCCCCGTGCCTGCGGCTACCACCGCCCCGGCCCCCCATTACCTGCGCATGACGCTGCTGGATAAGCCCGGTGCCCTGGCCAAGATCGCGACGTGCCTTGGCGAGGCCGGGATCTCGATCGACCGGATGCACCAGTACGGGCATGAAGGGACGCAGGCCCCGGTTCTGATCGTAACCCACAAGGCGACACGCGATGATATCGCCCATGCCATCGGTCGCTTTGGCGCAACGGGCGTTCTGGTGGGCCAGCCTGTCGCGATCCGGATCGAAGAGGTCTGATCCCCCGTTAGCGCGACCACCCTTGCCGCACATTCGGCACCCGGATAAGGCGGAGCAAAAAGAGATAGGGACCCGATGACCAATCAAGCCGAATTCCAGGATCGTCTGCTGTCACTGGGTCTTGCCCGAGTCTCCGAGGCTGCGGCCATCGCATCGGCCGCGCTGATCGGGCGGGGCGATGAAAAGGCCGCCGATCAGGCCGCTGTCAATGCGATGCGTGAGCAGCTGAACCTGCTGGATATCGCGGGCACCGTCGTGATCGGCGAGGGCGAGCGGGATGAGGCGCCGATGCTTTACATCGGGGAAAAGGTCGGCACCGGGAACGGCCCTGCCGTGGATATCGCCCTTGACCCCCTGGAAGGCACCACGCTGACGGCCAAGGACATGCCCAATGCCCTGACCGTGATTGCGATGGCCCCCGAAGGCACGCTGCTGCATGCGCCCGATGTCTACATGGACAAGCTGGCGATCGGGCCGGGCTATGGCGTCGGCACCGTCACGATGGCGATGTCGCCTACCGAACGTGTGCTGGCACTGGCAAAGGCCAAGGGTGGGACGGCGCGTGATATCACCGTGTGCATTCTGGAACGCCCCCGGCACGAGGCGATGATCGACGAAGTGCGCCGCACGGGGGCCGCGATCCGCTTGATCACGGATGGCGATGTCGCAGGCATCATTCACTGCGCCGAGGCTGCGGTCACGGGCATCGACATGTATATGGGGTCGGGCGGTGCCCCCGAAGGCGTGCTGGCCGCAGCCGCGTTGAAATGCATGGGCGGGCAGATCTATGGCCAGCTGTTGTTCCGCACCGATGACGAACGCGCCCGCGCGCGCCGGGCGGGCATCACGGACCTGAACCGCATCTACACCCGCGATGATCTGGTGACGGGCGATGTGATCTTCGCCGCCACGGGTGTGACGCAGGGGTCGATCCTGCAGGGCATCCGGCAGGAACCCGGCTGGATCGAGACGGAAACCATACTGATGCGGTCCAAGACCGGATCGGTGCGTCGGATGAAGTACCGCGCGCCGGTCAGGTAAGGGCCCCGCCGAGGTTTCACTTGCAGCGCGCAGGGTGTTGCGGCATCCCTGCGCCATGAACCGTGCCTTCCTGAACGTCGAAACCTCGCTCACCGGCCGTCGCTGGGTCGGCCCCGATGCGGCCGAGGATCGGCTGGCCGAGGCGATGGCGCAGACCACGGCCCTGCCTCTGGCACTGTGCCATACGCTGGTCAAACGCGGCGTGGCCCCGGCGGATGCGGCGGCCTTCCTTGCCCCGTCCTTGCGCGATCTGCTGCCCGATCCTCTGTCGCTGAAAGACATGGGTCCGGCCGCCGGGCGTTTTCTGCACGCGGTGAAACAGGGCCAACGCATTGCCATCTTTGCCGACTACGATGTCGACGGCGGATCCTCTGCCGCCCTGCTGATCATCTGGCTGCGCGCCATGGGGCGGACCGCCACGCTCTATGTCCCTGACCGCATTGATGAAGGATATGGCCCGAATGTGCCCGCAATGGCCGCCCTGGCCCAGGATCACGACCTGATCATCTGCGTCGATTGCGGGACCCTGTCGCATGACCCGGTCGCCGCCGCCAAGGGCTGTGATGTCATCATTCTTGATCACCATCTGGGTGGGGCCACCCTGCCCCCCGCGCTGGCAATCGTGAACCCCAACCGGCAGGACGAAGACGGCGCACTTGCGCATCTGTGCGCCGCCTCGGTCGTTTTCCTGATGCTGGTCGAGGCGAACCGCCAATTGCGCACCGGTGGCGTCGAAGGCCCCGATCTGATGGCCATGCTGGACCTTGTCGCACTGGCCACTGTCGCCGATGTCGCCCCCCTGATCGGGGTGAACCGCGCACTGGTGCGGCAGGGCCTGCGTGTGATGGCACGCCGCGAACGGGCGGGGCTTGTGGCGCTGGCCGATATCGCCCGCATGGATCAGGCGCCCACCGCCTATGCGCTGGGTTTCCTGCTCGGCCCGCGCGTCAACGCGGGCGGGCGCATCGGGCAGGCCGATCTGGGCGCGCGGCTGCTGGCCTGCGACAACCCGCATGAGGCCGCGATCATGGCCGCGCGCCTTGAAGCGTTGAACACCGACCGCCGCCTGATCGAGGCCGCCGTACGGGAAGAGGCGCTGGCGCAGGCGGATGCGCGCGGGGCGGATGGCCCGCTGGTCTGGGCGGCGGGCGATGGCTGGCATCCCGGCGTTGTCGGCATTGTGGCCGCCCGGCTGAAAGAGGCGACGCACCGCCCGGCCATCGTGATCGGCTTTGACGGCGATCTGGGCAAAGGATCGGGGCGATCCGTGTCCGGCGTCGATCTGGGGGCCGCGATCCACAGGCTTGCCGATGAAGGGCTGATTGTGCGGGGCGGCGGGCACAAGATGGCGGCGGGCCTGACGGTGATGCGCGATCAGCTGGAATCGGCCATG
>JAAFHS010000456.1 GCA_013298485.1 Rhodobacterales bacterium | reverse complement strand
TGGCGGGTTTGCCGGGTAGGATGCGTGCTTGCACGCATCGCGTCGTCAGTCTTCCAAAAGGTGCGTGCAAGCACGGCACGCTACCGCTTATCATACGCATTTGTTGTCTGGCGCAGGTCGGACTTCAGCCCGCCTCACCCCAGTTCCAGAATGTTAACAAAGTCTTAAAATGATCCGATTTTGAGAGTTCATATCACTGATATATAATGATAAAGTCGGAAATTGACAGCCGTCAATTTTCCCCTCATCCCCGCCCGATATAGGGCATATCCCGCGCCATGATCGTCATGAATGGCACGTTCACATCCAACGGCAGCTGTGCCATCGCCAGCACCGCATCGGCCACATGGGCCACATCCATCACCGGCTCCACCCGCGTCGTGCCATCCGCCTGCATCACCCCTTGCGTGAACCGCGCCGCCATATCGGTCAGCGCATTGCCGATATCGATCTGCCCGCAGGCGATGTTGAACGCCCGCCCGTCCAGGGCAAGCGTCCGCGTCAATCCCGTCACCGCATGTTTCGATGTGGTATAGGGCACCGAGCCGGGGCGCGGCACATGGGCGCTGATCGAGCCGTTGTTGATGATCCGCCCGCCCTGCGGCGCCTGGTGGCGCATCATCCCGAAGGCCGCCCGCGCGCACAGGAACATGCCCGTGATATTCACGCCCGACACCCGCAGCCAATCCTCCACCGCGATCTCGTCGATGGGCGCTGCGGGCAGCGACTGGCCTGCATTGTTGAACAGCACATCAAGCCGCCCCCAGGTGGCCTGCACACGCGCAAACGCCGCCGCCACCGCCCCCGCATCTGTCACATCACAGGGCAGGATCAGCGCGCCGGGGGACGTCTCGCGCAGCGCATCCTCGCGCCGCCCCAGGACCGCCACATCCCATCCTGCGGTCACAAAAGCCCGCGCAGTCGCCCGCCCGATGCCACTGCCCGCGCCCGTGATCAGGATATTGGGCATAGGGCACCTTTGTGATGATGGATGATGGTGCCCCCAGAGGGACTCGAACCCCCGACCCCCTGATTACAAATCAGGTGCTCTACCAGCTGAGCTATAAGGGCAGATGCCGTTCGCATACTCCGTCCGGGCCCGCCCGGTCAAGCCCGGTTGGCACGCGCAAGTGCGATCACGGCGATCAGCCCCACCCCCATGACCAGCAGCGCCGCCGGTGCCGCCTCGCCCAGCCGCTCCAGACTGGCGAGTTCGAACACCCGCGTCGACAGCGTGTTGAAATTGAACGGGCGCAGCAGCAGCGTGGCGGGCAGTTCCTTGACGCAATCCACGAACACGATCAGCAGGGCCGTCGCCACCGATCCCCGCATCAGTGGCAGGTAAACCGCCTGCAGCGCGCCGCCCGCCGTGCGCCCCAGTGACCGTGCCGCCATCGGCATGTTGGGCGACACCCGCCCGAAGGCCGTATCCACCGCCCCCTGTGCGACGCCAAAGAACCTGACCACATAGGCCAGCACGATCGCCGCCGACGTGCCCGTCAGGATCAGCCCCGGATCAACGCCCGTCACCCCTTCGATCCCATCCGCAAGCCAGTTGTCGAATGCGGCCAGCGGGATCAGCAACCCCAGCGCCAGCACCGCCCCCGGTGCCGCATAGCCCAGCGCAGTCACCGGCAGCACCCAGCGCGCCACCTCCCGCCCCATCATGCGCAAGCCGTAAACCAGAAACAGCGCCGCCCCAACCGTGACGATGGCGGCGATCCCCCCCACCATCAGGGTATTGACCAAGGCCGCCCCCAGCCCCGGATCGGCCCAGACATCCAGATTGGCGACCGACAGCTTTGCCATCACCGCGACAGGCAATAGAAAACCGATCCCGAACGGGATCAGACAGGCAAGGCTTGCCAACCCTGCACGCATTCCCGTCAGCACCTTGGGCTGCACCGGGCGGGCCGCGCGGCTGGTGCGGAAAAACCGCGCCCGCCTGCGGCTCAACCGCTCCAGTGCGACCAGCGCAAAGATCAGCAGCAGCACGACGCCTGCAATCTGCGCCGCCCCCCCGGCATTGCCGCCGTTCAGCCAGGTGCTGAAGATGCCGGTGGTCAGGGTCTGCACCCCGAAATGCTGCACCGTGCCGTAGTCCGCCACCGTCTCCATCATCACCAGCGCCACGCCCGTCGCAATGGCGGGCCGCGCCATCGGCAGACCCACCCGCCAGAACAGCGCCCAGGGACCGCAGCCCAGCGCGCGCGCCGTCTCATAGGCCTCGGCGGATGTTTCGCGGAACGCCGCCCGCGCCAGCAGATAGACATAAGGGAAAAGCGCCCCTGACAGCACGATCACCGCAGGCCCCCGGGCGCGGATTTCGGGAAACCAGTAATCCTGCGCACTGCTCCATCCAAAGGCGGCGCGCATCCCGGCCTGCAGTGGCCCCGCATATTCCAGGAAATCCACCAGCGCATAGGCCCCCACATAGGCCGGGATCGCCATGGGGAACAACAATGCCACATCCAGCCAGCCGCGCCCCGGAAAGCGGTACATCGTGACGAGCCACGCAGTCCCCGTCCCAAGGCCCGCCGTGACCGCCGCCACGCCCAGCATCAGAACAAGCGTATTGCCCAGATAGCGCGGCATCACCGTGGACATCAGATGCGGCCAGATATTCTCGGTCGGGGTCAGCGCAATCCACAGCACCGAAATCACCGGTGCGAGCACCACCATCACCACCAGAACCGCCCCGACTGACCAGCTATCAGGCCAACGCCACACGGCATTCCGACTATTCTGGTCAATCATCATGCGCGCGGGGTTACAGGAAAGCAGTTTATCTGTCCAGAAAAGCCCGTATATTGGGGCCAACAACAAAAAGGCAGAGCAGCCCCATGCGTATGGTCTACCACCTCGGCGCCCACTGCACCGACGAAGAGCGGCTGATCCGCTGTCTGCTGAAGAACCGGGGCGTGCTGGCACCACAAGGCATCGTGGTCCCGCCACCATCGCGCTATCGGC
>JAAFHS010000455.1 GCA_013298485.1 Rhodobacterales bacterium | reverse complement strand
GAATGCGCCGTGCCGTGGCCTGCCCAGGGCAAACCGCGCAGCATCCATGTCGACAATGGCCGCGATTTCCGGTCCCAGGCTTTTCAGTCAGCTTGTGCGGAATGGGGGATCAACCTGGTCTACCGACCGCCAGGAAGCCCTCATTTTGGTGGGCATATCGAACGGTTGATCGGCACGATGATGGGCGCAGTGCATCTCCTGCCGGGGACCACCCAGTCGTCAGTTGCGGCCAAGGGCGGCTACGATGCCGAAGCCAATGCGGCGATGACCCTTCGAGAGTTTGATCTGTGGTTCGTCCTCGAAATCTGCCGTTACAACAACAGCATTCACTCAAGCCTCAACTGCACGCCCGTTGCCAAGTGGGACGCGCTCGCAGGGGAAATGTCCCTTCGACATGGAGGCGTTTCGGGTGAGTTTCCTGCCAAGTGAGCAGCGACAGGTTCGGCGTGATGGCATCCATCTGTTCGACCTGCGCTACTGGTCCGACGCCCTCGCAGGTTATGTCGGTCGTCGGGACGGAAAGGTGGTTGTCCGCTACGATCCCCGCGATCTCTCGGCCGTCTGGGTCGAACTGGATGGCGGCAGATGCGTCGAGGCCCGATACCGAAATCTTGAGATCCCGCCGGTGTCGCTCTGGGAATACCGCGAGGCAATGCAAAAGGCACGGGCCATGGGAAAGATGGGCACGAATGAACTGATCCTCGCTGAATTGATCAGACAGCAACGTCAAATCGAGGGTGAAAGCCGCGCGCTAACCAAGGCAGAGCGTCGATCCCGCGAAAGGAATTCTGCAATGAAGGGTCTGGCCGCCGATGATCGGGAATCCGAGGGGCTGCGACCGGTCGACACCGGTGATACATCGCGCCCAATGTTTAAGGTGGAGCGCTGGTGAATTGAGGGCAGAAACTGAAGATGACGGCGGCCGTATCGCTCTCATTCAGTCGGACATCTGGATAGGCTTTCCCCGGGCGGAGCAAGTGCTGGACCGGTTACAGGGACTGATTGAGATGCCGCGGCAGACCCGCATGCCTGGCCTTCTGGTGCATGGGGCGTCCGGCATCGGCAAGACAATGATCGCCCGCAACCTGTCGCGCAGATACGCGCCGGAGTACGATCCGGAATCAGGTATCACGCGCACCCCGCTGCTGCTTTTGCAGGCACCACCGGCCCCGGACGAGCGGCGGTTCTATATGCACATCCTAGCTGCCGTCGGAGCCCCTTCGTCGACGCTGAGCTTGAAAGCGCAGAGTGTTGCCTCGCTGGAAGTTCGTGTCGTGGGCCTTCTACGCGACCTGGGGTTGCGGATGATCATGATCGACGAGGTTCACAACCTTCTGGCAGGCACGCACCGGGAACAGCGCCGGTTCCTCAATGTCCTGAGGTATCTGAGCAACGAACTGGAGGCATCTTTGGTCTGCTTCGGTGTCAGCGAAGCCGTCGATGCCATTCGCGGCGATGTCCAACTGGCCCGTCGGCTTGATGAACACCACCTGCCGAATTGGCGCGATGATGCGGAATTCTCGGATATGATCCAGACCTTGATCGCAGCAATGCCGCTGGGGAAGAAATCCAATCTGAAAGTGCGGTCGCTCAAGCAGATCCTCGCATTGACTGGAGGGGTGACGTCTCGCATTTTTGCCTTGGTCAAGGATCTGTCCATCGACGCGATCATCAGCGGTGACGAGTGCGTCACTGATGATGCCATCGCAAAATGGACACCGGTCTGGTCGCGCCATGCAAACGCGCAGCGGCGGCTCGAGAAGTCGGGGGCGTGAGGTGTCGCCCACTGCCGATATCGGCGGCGCCGGTGCCGGACGAGTTGCTTTCTGGATGGTTATCGCGACTGGCTGCTTCCAATCATTGCGAGGTAGCAGACCTTCTCACCCATATCGGGATCGACGCAAAATATGCTGCAGCCCTCGACCATGATATCGACAGGCTGGCAGCGGACAGGATTTCCGCTGCGGCACGCATCGACCCAAGGTTAGTGCCGTCGATGACTTTCGCGGCGATGCCGGAAGCACAGATGCGGTTAACCGCGCAGGTGCCGTTCCAAAATTGCCCAAACTGCGCTGATGGCGGCCTTGAGCTAAGGCACTGGCGTAGGGCCTGGGCGTTCGACTGCCAGATTTGTGGTGACCGGCTTCTTTCAAAGGCAGACAGGAAGAACGGCGCAGCGGTCTCCGAAAAGCTGGTAGACCGTGCCCGGCGCGGGGCACGGGTGCTGGAGCGCATCGCGATGTCCGGCAGCGCGTGTCAACTACGCCGAGCCATGCGAGCCGTCACCTTCGCGATGGGACTGAAAGCCTTGCGTGGAGATCCGTTCTTCACGCTTCAAAGCCCTCGGCCGAACATAAGGCTCTTCTGCCTTGCCGCCATTGCCGCCGCCCAATCACGTCCACTGGTAAAGGCAGCATTGTGCAGCATGGACATCGACGTCTATGCACGAGTTGCCCTGCTTCGCGCCTACGAAAAGGAGCCCCGGTTGCTTGCAACCGTCGACCAGATAGCTCAGCGAATGCGACTACGCGTCGGCCCATCAACCAACTCATCTCATATTTAAGGGCAAGAATGGCCGTCAAGCGCGCCGTGTCTCGGATTTAAGGGCAACGCGACACCATGTGACACCTTCCCTTTGGCTGCTGGCAGCAGGGGACATTGGAGTGATCGGCATGGCATTTTTGAGTATTATTCGGCGTTGGGCATTGCGTGAGCATCTGTCCATTCGAGAGATCGCGCGGCGGACGAAGTTGTCGCGCAACACCATTCGCAAGTATTTGCGGTCTGGGGCGGTTGAGCCTGAGTTCAAGGTTGCCGAGAGACCGAGCAAGCTTGATCCCTTCGCGGCAAAACTGTCGGGCTGGCTGAAGACCGAGGCTGGGAGGTCGCGCAAGCAGCGGCGAACATCAAAGCAGTTGCATGATGATCTGGTGAAGCTGGGATACACGGGGTCCTACGGTCGGGTTGCCG
>JAAFHS010000453.1 GCA_013298485.1 Rhodobacterales bacterium | reverse complement strand
CAGCCGGGCGGCGGGGTGGATAATCCGGCGGCAGGCATCGGGGCGGGGGCCTACAAGGTCGTCGTGCATGAGCCGGGCGTGCGGATCGGGTTTGAGCGGCACGCGAACTACTGGGATACGACGGGCTATGCCGATCAGGCGGAAATCATCGTCATCAACGACAATACGGCGCGGACATCGGCACTGCAGTCGGGCCAGGTGCACATGATCAACCGGGTGGACCCGAAGATCGTGGAACTGCTGTCGGGCGCGCCGGGGATGTCGATCCGGTCGGCGGCAGGGCGTGGGCATTATGTGTTCATCATGCATTGCAACACGGCCCCGTTTGACAATGCCGATCTGCGCATGGCGCTGAAGCTGGCGATCAACCGCGAAGAGATGGTGGAGAAGATCCTTGGCGGCCTGGGCTCGGTCGGGAATGACTTCCCGATCAACGCGGCCTATCCGCTGTTTGATGTGAGCATCCCGCAGCGGGTCTACGATCCCGTAGCGGCGGCGGAGGCCTATAAGAAATCGGGCCATGACGGCAGCCCGATCATCCTGCGCACTGCACAAGGGGCCTTCCCAGGTGCTGTGCAGGCGGCGGAACTGTTCCAGCAATCGGCAGCGGCGGCAGGCATTCCGCTGGAGATCGTGCGCGAACCCGATGATGGCTACTGGACGGATGTGTGGAACAAGCAGCCGTTCTGCGCATCCTACTGGGGCGGGCGTCCGGTGCAGGACCAGATGTATGCAACGGCCTATCTGACAAGCGCCGAATGGAACGACACGCGGTTCTTCAACGAAAAGTTCGATGCATTGCTGATGTCGGCGCGCGGCGAGCTGGACCTGGACAAGCGCAAGGCGGAGTATTCGGAAATGGCCAAGATCCTGCGGGATGAGGGTGGTCTGATCCTGCCGATGTTCAACGATTTCGTGTCTGCTGTGCGGGACGAGGTTGGCGGCTGGATCGATGATCCCAATGGCGAGTTGATGAACGGGCGCGGCCTTGTGAATACCTGGCTTGCCTAGGTGCATCCGGTTGTAAAACTTGTGGCCCAGCGTCTTGCGCTGGGCCTGATCCTGCTGTTGGCGGTATCGGCCCTGATTTTTCTGGGGGTTGAGGCACTGCCGGGGGATACGGCGCAGGCCATTCTGGGGCAGCAGGCCACGGCAACTGCGCTGGCAAACCTGCGGGAGAAGATGCAGCTGGGCGATCCGGCGGTTGTGCGGTATTTCCGCTGGCTGGGGGGGATATTGCACGGCGATCTGGGCACGGCGCTGTCGAACGGGCAGGATATCGCGACGTCCATCGGGCAACGCCTGGGCAACACGATGTTTCTGGCCTTCTGGGCCGCGATCATTGCGGTGCCTTTGGCGATCATTCTGGGCCTGATCGCGGCGCGATATGTCGGGCGGTGGCCGGACAAGTTGATCTCCGCCGTGACGCTGACCACGATTTCGCTGCCGGAATTCGTGCTGGGCTACCTTCTGATCTTTTTCCTCGCGGTCAAATGGCAATTGCTGCCGTCTGCCGCGCTGATGTCATCAAGCGCCAGTCTGGGTGAGCAATTGTATGCGATTGCCCTGCCGGTGCTGGTGCTGGTGCTGGTTGTGCTCGCGCATATGATGCGGATGACGCGGGCGGCGATCCTGAACGTGATGCAGTCGGCCTATATCGAGACGGCGGAGCTGAAAGGTCTGTCGCCGATGGCGGTGATCGCGCGGCATGCCCTGCCGAATGCGATCGCACCCGTGGTAAACGTGGTCATGCTGAACCTTGCGTACCTCGTGGTGGGGGTCGTGGTCGTTGAGGTGGTCTTCGTCTATCCCGGCATGGGGCAGTATCTGGTGGACCATGTGACCAAACGCGATCTGCCGGTGGTGCAGGCGTCGGGGCTGATCTTTGCCGCCGTCTATATTGGGCTGAACATCCTGGCCGATGTGGTGTCGATCCTTGCCAACCCGCGCCTGAGGCACCCGAAATGAGGCGTATCCCCATTTCCGCGATGATCGGGCTGTTCTTTACGGGGTTGTTCCTGCTGTCGGCGGTCTTTGCGCCCTGGCTTGCCCCCTACACGATGGACGAGGCGCCGGGCGGCGTGTGGGAGCCGATGAGTGCGACCTATCTTCTGGGCACGGACAGCATTGGGCGCGATCTTCTTAGCCGGATGATCTATGGCGGGCGGATCACGATTTTTGTGGCGGCCTGCGCGACGGCGGTCAGTTTCGGGCTGGGGTCGGTGCTGGGCTTTCTTGCGGCAACGGTGGGCGGGTGGTTTGATCAGGTGCTGTCGCGGTTCGTGGATCTGCTGATGGCGATCCCGTCGCTGATCCTGGCGCTGGTGATCCTGTCGGTGGCGGATGTGACGCTGCCGGTGCTGATCCTGGTGATCGGGCTGCTGGATTCGACGCGGGTCTACCGGCTGGCGCGCGCGGTGGCGGTGGACATCACGGTGATGGATTATGTGGAGGCCGCGCGGCTGCGGGGTGAGGGGCAGCGCTGGATCATTTTCCATGAGATTTTGCCAAACGCGCTGTCGCCATTGGTGGCGGAAATGGGGTTGCGGTTCATCTTTGCGATCCTGTTCATCTCGACCCTGTCGTTCTTGGGGCTGGGCGTGCAGCCCCCCTTGGCGGATTGGGGTGGCATCGTGAAGGAAAATGCGGCGGGGCTGGGGTACGGGGTGGCCGCAGCCCTGATCCCGGCGATGGCGATTGCGGCGCTGGCGATCTCGGTCAACCTCGTGGCGGATTGGGTGCTGTCGCGCACGACGAGCCTGAAAGGGGGCAGGGGTGGCTGAGACCTTGCTGGAGATCAGGAACCTGCGGATCGAGGCGACCGTGTACCCACCGGGGGAGGCACCACGGTTGGCGGTGCTGGTGGATGATGTGTCCGTCAGCGTGCAAAAGGGCCGCGTGCTGGGCCTGATCGGGGAATCCGGGGCGGGGAAATCCACCATCGGGTTGTCGGCGATGGCCTACGGTCGTGGTGGCGTGCGGCTGACAGGGGGCGAGGTTTTCCTGAACGGGCGCAACATTCGCGGGGCG
>JAAFHS010000452.1 GCA_013298485.1 Rhodobacterales bacterium | reverse complement strand
GATCCAGCGCCATGACGCCCCAACCGGTGGCCCCCTTGGGCGACAGGGGCAGATCGGATTTCACCAGCGCCGTGCCCGCGATATCAAGGTGGATCCAGGGGGTTTCGGGTTTGACGAAACGGGCGAGGAACTGGGCCGCCGTGATGGCCCCGCCGTCGCGCCCGCCGATGTTCATCATATCGGCGATGCGGGATTTCAGCTTGGCGTCGTAAGCCTCGCCCATCGGCATGCGCCAGGCGCCTTCGCCCTCAAGCGCTGCGGCCTTGAGGAACGCGTTGCAGAGGGCGTCATTGTTGCTGAAAACCCCGGTGTTTTCATGGCCCAAGGCCACGATGATGGCGCCCGTCAGGGTGGCGAGGTCGATCATGCCGGTGGGGTTGAAGCGGTCTTGCGCGTACCACATGACATCGGCGAGCACGAGGCGGCCTTCGGCATCGGTATTGATCACCTCGATCGTGTCGCCCTTCATGGATTTCACCACATCGCCGGGGCGTTGGGCGCGCCCGTCGGGCATGTTTTCGACAATGCCGACAAGGCCCACGACATTGGCCTTTGCCTTGCGCATGGCGAGCGTGCGCATCACACCTGCGACAACACCTGCCCCGCCCATGTCCATGGTCATCTCTTCCATGCCGGCGGCGGGTTTGATCGAAATGCCGCCTGTGTCGAACACGACGCCCTTGCCGATCAGGGCGAGGGGCGCATCGCCCTTTTTGCCGCCATGCCAGTGCATGACGACGACCTTGGAGGGGGATTCGGACCCCTGCCCTACGCCGAGAAGCGCGTTCATGCCGAGTTTGGCAAGCTGATCCTCTTCCAATATCTCGACATCGAGACCCAGTTCCTGCATGGCCGCAAGGCGGGCCGCGAAATCATGGGTGGTCAGGATATTGGCCGGTTCGTTGACGAGGTCACGGGTGAAAAACACGCCTTCGGCGACGGCAGCCATAGGGGCGGCGGCGGCGGCGACGCCTTCGGGGGCCGTGACCATCAGGGTGACGGGGCCGGGGATTTTCTGCTCACCCGTTTTATGGGGCGTGAAATCATAGGCGCGCATCGCCAGACCAAAGGCGATATCGGCGGCGCGGGGGTGATCGGCCAGGACCAGTGTCGCCTTGGTGGACAGGGATTTGCCGATGGCCCCCCCCGCCTTGCGCGCGGTCAGCAGATCGGTCTTGCGCGGCAGGCGCACCACCTGCACGGCATCAGCGGCAAGGCCCGCAGGGAAGGCGATGTCCATCGCATCGCCCGGTTTCATCTTGGCAAAGCTGTCGGATGCGACGGCGCGGGCGAGTGCCCCGCGCATCAGCCGATCAAGTTTGCGCGCCACCCCGCCAAGCGCCGCATCGGCCAGAACAACAATACGGCCATCGCGGGCAGCCACCCCGTCCAGATCAAGGGCGTGAAACTGCAAGGGAACGGGGTGGGACATCATCTTCTCCGGCTGTGAATGGGTCAGGCGGACGGTAGCCCGCGCCCCGCATCTTGACCAGATATGAGTTTTCCCGGCGCGGGAAATCCGCTAGCGTGACAAAAAACGTGGGGCGTGCAGCACTGTGTCGAGATTCGACCGCTATCTTTTGTCACAACTGCTGGCGCTGTTCGGCTTTTTCTCACTCATCCTTGTTTTGGTGTACTGGATCAACCGGGCGGTCGGACTGTTTGACCAGCTGATCGGGGACGGGCAATCGGCACTTGTTTTTCTGGAGTTTTCGCTGCTGACGCTGCCGAATGTAATCCGGCTGGTGCTGCCGATTTCAGCCTTTGCGGCGACGGTTTATGTGACGAACCGACTGACGGCGGACAGTGAGCTGGTGGTGATGCAGGCGACGGGGTTTTCGGCATCCCGGCTGGCGCGACCGGTGCTGTGGTTCGGGCTGATTGTGGCGGCGATGCTGCTGGTGCTGATGCATGTGCTGGTGCCCGCCAGCCGGGCGATGCTGGCGAGCCGGAGTGCAGAGATATCGGAAAACATCACGGCGCGGTTCTTGAATGACGGGCAGTTCATGCATCCGGCCACGGGGATCACGCTGTATATCCGCGAGATTTCACCGAATGGCGAGCTGCTGGATCTGTTTCTGGCGGATGACCGGGCAGTTGCATCACGGGTAACCTATACGGCGGCGCGGGCCGTGCTGGTGCGGGGGGATACGGGGCCGAAACTGATCATGTTCGACGGCATGACGCAGACCCTGACGCGGGCGGAGAACCGGCTGGCCCTGACACGGTTTGCCGATGTGACCTATGATCTGGGCGGGTTGATCGATACAGGCGAGGCCACGGGGCGCACGGTTGAGGCACTGTCGACGGCAGAGTTGTTTGCGGCGGACCCGGCGGTGCTGGATGAAACCGGGGCGACGGCGGCGGTCTTCCGCTATGAGGTGCATAACCGGTTTGCGACACCGCTGCTGGCCGTGGCATCATCGCTGATCGGGTTTGTCTGCCTGCTGGTGGGGGCGTTCAGCCGCTTTGGACTGTGGCGGCAAATCCTGGCGGCGGTCGGGCTGCTGATCCTGGTGCAGCTGATCAATACGGCAAGCGCGGGGGTGGCGCTGCAGGCAGCGGGGCTGTGGTGGATGGCATATCTGGCCCCCTTGTCGGGCATCGGGATCGCTGTCGGTGTGTTGTGGTATACCCAGCAGCCCCGGCGCCTGCGGCGCGAGATGCCGGCATGACGCTGGCCATCTATATCGCGCGGCGGTTTGCGGGCATGGTGCTGCGGGTGTTCCTGATATTCTTCGGGATCATGATGCTGATAGATATTGTCGATCAGCTGCGGCGGTTTTCCGGGGCGGATATCGGGTTGCAGGGGGCGGCGCATCTGGCGCTGATGAATGTGCCGGAAAGTGTATACCGCATCCTGCCGCTGATCTTCATCATGGCGGCGACAGCGCTGTTTCTGGGGCTGGCACGGTCAAGCGAGCTGGTGGTGGTGCGGGCGGCGGGGCGGTCGGGTCTGCGGTTTCTGCTGACGCCGGTCATCGCAGCGCTGGTGCTGGGCGCGTTCGCAGTGGCGGTGCTGAACCCGCTGGT
>JAAFHS010000451.1 GCA_013298485.1 Rhodobacterales bacterium | reverse complement strand
AGACGCGCGTCGCCTTCTGGGCCAACGGACTGTCGATGTAGATCGGGATCGAAGGCAAGGCACCGTCGGCAATCAGTCGGCTGAGGTCGCTGATCAGCTCTTGCGCACGTTCAACCGCAAAGGACGGGATCAACAGCACGCCATGCGGATGCGTCGCCGCACGCACTTCATCACGCAGCAATTCGCGACGGCGTTCCGAGCTTGCGTCGTCACGGTCACGGTCGCCGTAAGTTGCCTCGCAGATCAGGTAGTCTACCCCACAGGGCCCGGTGGGGTCGGGCTGCAGAAGCTTGTAGTTGGGTCCGATATCGGCGGAGAAGAGCACCCGCATCGGGGCGTTGTCGCCCGCAGTTTCAACCTCGACTGAGGTCGATCCCAAAAGGTGCCCGGCATTCCAGAACCGCGCCCGCACCCCGGGCAGGACATCAAACCAGGTGTCATAGGGCCCAGGTTGGAACTGCCCCAGGCAAGCCGCCGCATCCGCCATGCTGTAGATTGGATCGACCACGTGACCGTGGCGGCGCACTGACCGGCGGTTCAGTTGTTCGACCTCGAACTCCTGAATATGCGCGCTGTCGGGCAACATCACGCCCGCAAGGTCGGCCGTCGCCGCAGTGGCATGGATCGGCCCCCTGAACCCGTCGCGGGTCAGCTTGGGCAGCAGGCCCGAATGGTCGATATGGGCATGGCTCAGGATCACCGCGTCGATGGACTTCGCCGGAAAAGGAAAAGGCCGGTAGTTCAGTTCCTTTTCGGTTTTTGATCCCTGAAAGAGACCACAGTCGATCAGGATCTGGCCTTGGTCGGTTTCCAGGCGAAAGCAAGACCCGGTGACGGTGCGCGCGGCCCCGTGAAATGTCAGCCTTGGATGGGCCATGGCGCAATCCTTTCGCGATCCGTAGATCCTCCGACAGAGATCAGCATGCGGATGCCCGCGCTCATGCCTTCTTCGCGGGTTCCGTGCCTCTGACGACTTCGACCTTCACCTCGGCCACAAAGGCGGCCAATGCCCCGACGACGGCCAGCAAGGGTGCAGCCAGGATGACCGCCCCACCCGCGATGGTGCCAATCGTCAAAGGCATCTCGATCATGATGTCGCCATCAGGCTCGATCACGCGAATACGCTTCACCCGCCCCTCGGCTGCAAGCCGTTTGACGCAGGCGACCAGCTCGTCGCCCCGCACATGGATCTGTTCGGTCCATGAGGGTTTGTGTGCGTGCTCGGTGGCGGCCGCACGTTCCGGTGCCGTTGCTTTGGTGTCGTTCTTTGCCATGATGATCCCTCCGGCGAGTTCGATGGCGACAAGGATGCCAGCATCTGCTGGCGAGGGATTGATGCGGATCAATCCGGTGTGGGCCGGTGGACAAGATGCCGTTACGCCTTGTCCTGCGGCTCGTGCCTCGTTGCCATCAGGCCCGCCAACACACCCAGGACCGTCGCGACCATAAGTGCCTTGCCTTGCGTGAGGTCGGTCGCAATTTCCTGCGCCGCCATCACGGTCTGACGCATGTGGGCCAGCTCCGCTTGTTGTCGGCGGCGCGCCTCTTTCGCATGCAGTGCTGCCACAGCCATCAGCAGGGTCGCCAAGACAAGCGCCGCCGCCATGATGATCAGACAGGCCGCCAAGACACCCCAGTGGTCTGCAAGAACCACCCCGACGGCCACAATTCCTGCGATGATTGCGGCACCCAAGAACAGCAAGGCCAGCCCGCCGAGCAGCGCACTTGCCATCTGGCGGCGCGCGGTGCGCCTGACCTGCGCCTTGAGGATTGTCGCGATGTTCGCCAGCGGGACCAACATTTGGGTTGCCGACCTAGCGCCGGAACAACAGCGACACCAGCATGCCCAGTCCAAAGGCCATCAGGATGCTTTGCAAGGGATGGTCCTGTACCCGGTGGTCCAGCACCTTTTCCGCCTGTTCCACGCCCTGTTCCATCTTTTCACATGCCTTGCGCGCCCGGGCCGAGGCCTCTTTCGCCGCCGCCTCTGCGGTGGCCCCGAACGCATGCACTTTCTCGCTGATGAACGTGCTCATCATTTCTGTCATTGCGGCGACTTCATCGCGGATCGCCTGCAGTTGCGCTTCGATGTCATCATCGGTGCCGGTCGGCCTGGACCCACCGGGTTTCGCGGTTTTTGCTGTGGAATCCGACATAGTCTGATCTCCTTGATCTGAAGTTGAAGCGGCGGCCCGTTGGCAAGGCCGGTTTTCGAGGCGTTGCGGGCATCAACCCCTGGTAAAGACGTGCTCGGTCACGATCCGCCGCAAATCGTGCGGGGTCTCGTGCAGCAGGTTTTTCGGCATTTCGACGATCACGGCATGCTGCAGGTCGGGTGGCAGGCCGTCGCGCAGGAGCCCCAGCATTTCCGGGGCCGCAAAGATCGCCAGATGGGTGAAGTCGCGCTTGACGAAGTGCTGATGCAGCACAGTGACGGCTTCGTCGACGAAGGCCCTTTTGGCGTCCTTTGCCGGGTCGGATGCATATGCCATCGCCGAACGCCCCGGTCCTACGGAGGAAAAGCTGCGTCCCGGTTTGTCGGATATGATCTCGCGCAGATCCTTGTGTTCGGCATGCAAGGCCAGTTCCGGTCCATCACCCGCAGCGCCCTTGGCGATGCCTTTGAGGATCCGCGCCTGCGTCGAACTCATCACCAAAGCCCAGACAACGTCTTTCATTGGACCAGTCCTTTCAGCGGCACCACGATTGGCGCAGAAGGATCAACTAAACCGGACCATTGCAGGCAAACCGGCCGTCCGCATTGATTTCCGTCAAACGCGTGCAAAGTGTTGCCATGGCAGCGTTGGCCCGGTGCGCCGGTTACAGCTGGTCGCGTGCAAGGAACGTCGTCCAGACCGCGATGAACATCGCGGCAACCACCGGCCCGGTGATGAAGCCCTGCAGCCCGAATGTCGCAACGCCACCCAGCGTCGAGATCAGCACCACAAACTCCGGCATCTTTGTCGCCTGACCCACCAGAAACGGGCGCATGAGGTTGTCGACCAGTCCGACCACCAGCAACCCGTAAAAAAGCAAACC
>JAAFHS010000450.1 GCA_013298485.1 Rhodobacterales bacterium | reverse complement strand
CCGCGCCGGTTGCAGCATTTCGAACGGATAGCACATCTGCACCTTGTCGTCGCCCGACGTATATTCCGCCATGATCTCAAGGCCGCGCTGTGCATCGCCCACCTCGCCCACCGCCGCCGCGTTATAGGGGTTCAGGACCGCCCTGAATTTTCGCAGAAAATCCAGGTTCTCCGGCTGGTTCTTGTCGAAAAGGTGCAGCTGGTGATTGTACGGGTTCACCGACGGCGCAATCGTGTTGTTGCGCAATTCGCGCGGCAGGGCCGGATTATCCCGCAGATACTTGTCCGCGATGTAGAAGTTGATCGTATCCAGCCGGAACCCATCCACCCCCCGTTTCAGCCAGAACCGCGCGACGTCCAGCAGCGCCTCCTGCACCGCGTCGCAATGGAAATTCAGATCCGGCTGGCTGACCAGAAAGTTGTGCAGGTAATACTGCTCGCGCCGCCCGTCCCATTGCCACGCAGACCCGCCAAAGATCGACAGCCAGTTGTTCGGCGGACTGCCATCCCCCTTCGGCTCCGCCCAGACATACCAGTCCGCCCGCGCATTCGTCCGGTCCCGCCTGCTTTCCACAAACCACGGATGCACATCCGCCGTATGGCTGAGCACGAGGTCAATCATCACCTTCAGGCCCAGATCATGCGCCCGCGCCACCACAGCATCGAAATCCGCTAGTGTCCCGAACATCGGGTCCACGTCGCAATAATCACTCACATCATAGCCAAAGTCCTTCATCGGGCTGGTGAAGAACGGGCTGATCCAGATCGCATCCACGCCAAGGCTCGCGATATGCGGCAGGCGCTGCACGATCCCCGCAAGGTCCCCGATCCCATCGCCATTGCTGTCCTGATAGCTGCGCGGATAGATCTGATAGATCACCGCCCCCCGCCACCAGTCGGCATCGCGCGCCAGAACCTGTCCTGCGACCACGCCCATCTCCGTCACTTCACCGACCCCGCCAACAGGCCCCGCACCAGGAACCGCTGCATCGAGAAGAACACCACCAGCGGCACCACGATCGACACGAAGGCTGAAGCTGACAGAATCTCCCAATCCCCGCCGCGCGATCCCATCAGGTTGACGATATTGCCCGTCAGCACCTGCTGGTCATTCGATGTGCCCAGAAACACCAAGGCCACCAGCAGGTCGTTCCATGTCCACAGGAACTGAAAGATCGCGAATGATGCCAGCGCCGGGAATGACAGCGGCAGGATGATCTTGATGAAGATCTGGAAATCCGTGGCCCCGTCCACCCGCGCATTCTCGATAATGTCGCGCGGCAGCCCCACCATGTAGTTGCGCAGAAGATAAATCGCGAGCGGCAACCCGAAGCCTGTATGCGCGAGCCAGATGCCGAGATAACCCTTTCCAATCCCGATCCAGTTATGGAACTGCAACAGCGGTATCAGCGCCAGCTGCAGCGGCACCACCAGCAACCCCACAATCGCCGCGATCAGCAGGGCCCGCCCCGGAAACTCCATCCAGGCCAGCGCATAGGCCGCAAAGGCCGCCACCAGAATCGGGATGATCGTTGCCGGGATCGCCACGGTGGCCGTGTTTACGAACGCCTCAAAGATCGTCTGCCCCGCCAGCGGATTGAACAGCACATTGTCATAGTTGCCAGTCGTGAAATCCGGCGGGGTCGCCGCCGATGCAAAGACGCGCGGCAGCCGCGCCCCTTCGGTCGTCACCGCCGATGTCAGCACATAGGCCCCGTTTTCCTGCACCGTCAGGGTCTGCCCATCCGCCAGTGTCGCCACCGCCCCCGGTTCAAACTCCGTCGGCCGGTTCACATTCGTGCCCCAGGCGCTGATCTTGGTGCCTTCGCCTTCGAACAGGTTGCCCTCGATCACAAAGGCCCCGTCCTTTTGCACCTCATCCCCCTCCACGCGGATGGGCGACAGCTGCTCTTCCTGCGTTGACAGGGCCTGCCACCAGCCCGATCCCACGATCTGATCCCCGGACCTGAAAGACGATACCAGCAGGCCGAATGTCGGCAGCACCCACAACAGCACCAGCAGCGCGGTGGAGATGTGGACGGCCCAGATCAGGGCGGGTTTTTTTCCGGCGATGTTATCCATGTCCCTGCCCCGCTCAGCGCATTTCTTGGCGCGCGTTATAGATGTTCCAGATCAGGATCGGCGTGACCAAGAGCAGGATGATCATCGCCGATGCCGACCCCACGCCCCAGTCCACCGCCACGAACAGCTTGTCATACATGTAATTGGCCAGCACCTGCGTCTCCTGCTGCCCGCCCGTCATCGCCCGCACGATATCGAACACCTTCAGCACTGTGATGGTGATCGTGGTCCAGACCACGACAATCGTCCCCATGATCTGCGGCACCTTGATCTTGAAGAAAATCTGGAACGGGTTCGCCCCGTCGATGATGGCCGCCTCAATCGTGTCTTCGGGCACGCCGCGCAACGCCGCCGACAGGATCACCATCGCAAACCCGGTCTGCAGCCAGACCAGCACCGCCATCAGGAAGAAGTTGTTCCAGAACGGCACCTGCAGCCAGAACTGCGGGGTGCCATAGGGCAGATCAGCCGTCACCAGCCCGATCAGCCATGTCACACCCACATAGACAATCCACGCACCAATCGCGATTCCGATGGCGCGCAGCACCTTGACCAGCACCCCGCCACGGGCAAACTGCTGCACCTGCCCCCACAGCACATAGGCCAGCGCCACAAGACCAGCGATCAGCAGAATGGCCGGGAGCACCTTCAGGATCAGGATCGATCCGATCCCCCCTTCCGCCTTCAGCCACAATGCGTTCAACAGCCCGATCTGGGCCTGGCCTGCGTCGCGCGTATCATAGACCAGCTTCCAGATCACCGACGCGCCCACGAACGAAATCGCCATCGGCATGAAGATCATGGATTTCGCGATATTGCCCCAGGAAATCCGGTCCGTCAGCTGTGCGGCCAGCAGGCCAAAGGCCGTCGACATGGCAGGCACCACGATCAGCCAGATGATGTTGTTGTTCATCGACTCCCAGAACTTCGGTTCGCTGAACATCTGGGAATAATTGGCAAAGCCTACG
>JAAFHS010000454.1 GCA_013298485.1 Rhodobacterales bacterium | reverse complement strand
TCATGATCGCCGTAGGTGATGTAAATCTTGGTGCCGGTAATGCGATAGCTGCCATCCCCGCTGCGCCGGGCCTTGCAGCGAAGCTGTGACAGATCAGAGCCCGACTGGGGTTCTGTCAGGTTCATGGTGCCGGACCATTCGCCGGTGATCATCTTCGGCAGATAGCGTTGTTTGATCGTCTCATCGGCATGGGCGGCAATCGCCTCGATCGCGCCCGTGGTCAGCAGGGGACACAGGGCAAAAGCCATGCAAGCGGCGTTCCAGATTTCAGTGCAGGCGGCGGACAGCAGGAAAGGAAGGTCCTGCCCCCCATAGGCCGCGGCACCCGTCAGGCCGTTCCAGCCGCCGTCGCACCAATCGCGGTAGGTCTGCTGCCATCCCGGGGGGGAGACGACCTGTCCGTCCGACAGTTTTGCCGGGTTCTGATCGCCAACCCAGTTCAGGGGGGCGATACGCTCAGCCGCAAAACGCCCCGCCTCAGTGAGGATTGCTTCGGCGTCATCCGTGGAAAGATCGCCGTAGATCGACGCCCCGAGGTTCCCGGCACTTTGCATGGCAAGCAGGATTTGCGAGATGGGCGGGTGATAAACCATGGTTGTTGCTCACTCCGCGTCGGGTTCAAGACGCTTGGTCTTTTTGGAAAAGAAGGCTTCGAGCCGGTCGCGGATATCGGGGTTGGTCTGCACCGCCATGGCAAGCAGCCCCTCGGCAAACAGCCCGTCGGTGGTGGACATGTCATTGATGCGCGCAATTCCGGTGACGATGGCAAAATTCGTGGTTGGCGGATGTGTTGCGACCTGTGCTGCGAGCGCCTTGGCTTTGACAAGGGCCTGTCCAGGACCGACGATTTCGTGGCACAGGCCAAGGTCAAGGCCGGTCTGTGTATTGTAGGTGCGCGCCGACAGCATCATGTCGACCATCCGGGCGGGCGTCACGATACGGGCGACGCGCACTGTCGCACCGCCGCCCGTGAAGATCCCGCGCTGGCCTTCGGGCAGCGCAAAGAATGTCCCCTCCTCAGCGATGCGTACATGGGTTGCGGCGGCAAGCTCCAACCCGCCGCCGACGACGGCGCCCTGCAGCGCCGCAATCACCGGAATGCCACTGAACTGGATGACATCGAAGGTGCGATGCCAGGCCTGGCACATGGTCATGAACTCGATCGGCGTACGGTCCTTGTCATAGTGTTCGCGCAAGTCCAGCCCGGCGCAGAAATGTGCGCCCTTGGCCGCCAGAACGAAACTGCGCGTCCCTTTCGGCGGTTTGCGAAACACATCCTCGATTTCTTGCAGCATGTCTTCATTGATGGCATTGCGCGCGCTTTCGCGGGCAAGGGTGACGATGGTCACGGCACCTTCGGTTTCAACGGTGATGTAATCCAATGTCATGCTGTGAGAACCCTTGCGCGCTCGCGCAGTTTGTATTTCTCGATCTTGCCAGTCGATGTTTTCGGCAAAGTCTCAAAGGCGTAATGCTTCGGGACCTTGAAGCCTGCGATATGCTGTCTGCAAAACTGCCTCAGCTCATCCGCCGAGGTCTGCATTCCAGGCTTCAGCTCCACGAACGCGCAAGGCGTTTCCCCCCATTTGTCATCGGGTTTGGCCACCACAGCAACGGCGCTGACCGCGGGATGACGGTACAGCACGGCTTCCACTTCGATTGACGAGATATTCTCGCCGCCCGAGATGATGATGTCCTTGAAACGGTCCCGGATTTCCAGAAATCCGTCGGGATGCTGCACGGCCACGTCGCCGGAATGAAAGGCACCACCCGCGAAGGCGGCTTCGGTCGCCGCTTCATCCTTGTGGTAGCCTTTCATGATCGTGTTGCCGCGCAGCATGATTTCACCCATGGCTGTGCCGTCCGATGGCAGGCGCGCGCCGGTTTCGACATCGCGGATCTCGGCGACCTCGGCCATGGGAAAGCGGACACCTTGACGTGCCTTGATCGTCGCGCGCGCGTTCTGGTCCAGCGCGTTCCAGTCATCGTTCCAGATGGATTGTACGACATGGCCATAGGTTTCGGTCAGACCATAGACCTGCATCACCTCGAACCCGAGTGCCTCGACCTTTTCCAGAATTGCTGCCGGTGGTGGCGCGCCGGCGGTCATCACGCGCACCTTGCGGGGCAGCGGCGGTTGACCGTCTGTAGCCGCCTCCACCAGCATGCCAAGCACGATGGGCGCACCGCCAAAATGCGTGACCCCGTGGCGATGGATTGCATCATTGATGGTTGAGGCTGTCACTTGTCTGCAGCAGACCACCGTGGCGGCGAGGGCCGTCATGGTCCAGGCATGACCCCAGCCGTTGCAGTGAAACATCGGCACCGTGTAAAGATAGGTCGGATGCCCACACAGATCCCAGCCTGCGATGGTTCCAAGTGCCATCAGATAGGCACCGCGATGATGATAGAGCACGCCCTTGGGCCGCCCGCTGGTGCCGGATGTATAGTTCAGGCAGAGGGTTTGCCATTCGTCCTGGGGCAACACGGGTTTGAAATCGCCTGGGTCAGCCTGCACCAGCTCGGCATGGCCTTGGCTGCCCGGCAAGGCGTCGCCCGGTCCGCCCAGATCGATGATGATCGGTGCCTTGGTGGTGCTGCGTGCCAGTGCGGCCTCGGCGAGGTGCGCAAACTGGCGGTCGAGAAGCAGGACGCGGGTTTCTGCATGGTCCAGAATGTAGGCCACGGTTTCAACATCGAGCCTGATATTGATGGTGTTCAGCACGCCGCCCGCCATTGCCACGGCAAAATGAACCTCGAACATCTCGGCAGTGTTGGGTGCGAGAACTGAGACGACATCGCCCGGCCTGACGCCAAGGCGCACCAGAGCCGCCGCCAGGGCGATGCATCTGTTGCGCACTTCTGCCCAGGTGAAGCGGCGCGCATCGTCGATCAGGGCCAGGCGATCAGGGTAAATCTCTGCCGTTCGGTCCAAAAATGACAACGGCGACAAAGGCACGAAGTTCGCGGCGCGAGGGCGTAGATAGGCGTCGTCAGTCATAGAAAT
>JAAFHS010000044.1 GCA_013298485.1 Rhodobacterales bacterium | reverse complement strand
GTCTCCACCAGCAGCACCTCGCCCTCCGGCAATTGGCCCATCGTGCCCACCGTTTCGGGATGGCCCGCATGCCCGATCATCACCATCTGCAGACCGTTTTCGGAATGCCGCGCCGCCTCGTTATGCACCTTGGTCACCAGCGGGCAGGTCGCATCCACCGCGATCATGTTGCGCGCCGCCGCTGCCGCCGGCACCGCCTTGGGCACGCCATGCGCCGAAAAGATCACCGGGCGGTCGGTGGGGGCCTCATCCAGCTCCTCCACGAAGACCGCACCCTTGGCGCGCAGGTCATCGACCACGTATTTGTTGTGCACGATCTCGTGGCGCACATAGACGGGTGCCCCCCACTTCTCCAACGCCATCTCGACGATCTTGATCGCCCGGTCCACACCTGCGCAAAACCCGCGCGGGGCCGCCAGATACAGGGTCAGTGGTGGCAATGGCATGGCAAATCCCTCACGCGTTACCTGCAAACTAGGGCTGCACGCGCCGCAGGTCCAGCCCTACAGCACCCATCCCGCCGCCCAGGCCAGCGCGACGTACCGCCCCGTCTTGGCCAGGGCCACAATCAGCAGGAACTGCCACCACGCCGTGCGCAGCACCCCCGCCATCACCACGATCACATCACCGAACGGGGCCCAGCTGGCCAGCAGCACCCAGACACCCCAGCGCCCGAACCACCCCTCTGCCCGCACCATCTGCGGGGGCGTTGCCGGAAACCAGCGGCGATCCTGATACTGCCGCACCCCGCGCCCAATGCCATAGGTCACCACCGACCCCAGCACATTGCCGACGGATGCCACGATCACCAACGCCAGCGGCGTTGCAATCCCCCCCGCCTGCAGGCCCAGAAACACGATTTCGGATTGAAACGGCACGGGCGTCGCGGCCAGAAAGGCCGCAAGGAACAGCCCGCCCAGCCCCGCATCATCCCACATCACACCCGTCCCCCACGCAAAAGGGCGCAGGTCACCCCGCGCCTCTGCATTGCGATACCGCCAGCCTTACTCGGCAGCGGCGCTGGTTTCGTCCCGGTCCATCGGGCGCGGTTCGCGCGGCGGGCGGCCGATCACATCGCGCAATTCATCCAGTTCGATGAAATTGTCGGCCTGACGGCGCAACTCATCCGCGATCATCGGCGGCTGGCTGCGGATGGTTGATACGACCGATACGCGCACGCCCTGGCGCTGCAGGCTTTCCACCAGCGGGCGGAAATCGCCGTCGCCCGAAAACAGCACGATGTGATCCACCCGGTTCGCCAGCTCCATCGCATCGACCGTCAGTTCGATGTCCATGTTGCCCTTCACCTTCCGGCGGCCCTGGCTGTCGGTATATTCCTTGGCTGGCTTGGTCACCATGGTGAAGCCGTTGTAGTGCAGCCAATCCACCAGCGGGCGGATCGGCGAATAATCATCATTCTCCAGCAAAGCCGTGTAGTAGAACGCCCGCAGCAGTTTGCCGCGCCGCATGAACTCTGACCGCAGCAGTTTATAGTCGATGTCGAAACCAAGCGCCTTTGCAGCCGCGTAAAGGTTTGACCCGTCAATGAACAGCGCAAGCCGTTCGTCTTTGTAAAACATATCGATCCCCTCAATGCTTCCGTGCCGCGTAATATTTTCCAGTCAACCATCTGGGTTTCGGTTCACTGGTGTCGCTAGGATAAACGCAATATCAGTCGAAAAGTCGCAAGGACAAGCACCCTCACACGAAAGTTTTACAATGTCGTTGCACTCTCAACAATATTCTTTTGTGGCACTTGGCGCGAATCTGCCATTTGAAGGCGCACCGCCAGAGGCGACGCTTTCCCGCGCCCTTGCGTCACTTGTCGCGGACGGGCTGTCTGTTGTCGCAGTCAGTCGTTTTTTTCGCACGCCTTGTTTTCCTGCAGGTGCGGGTCCGGATTACGTCAACGCCGCCTGCAGTGTGCGGCATCCCGCCGATTTTTCCCCCCACGATGTGCTGGCCGCATTGCACAAGGTGGAGGATCGGTTCGGCCGAAAGCGCGATCAACGCTGGGGGATGCGCACGCTCGACCTCGATTTGCTGGCGTTCGGTGATTCGGTCCTGCCCGATGCCGCGACTCAGGATCACTGGCGCGGCCTGCCCGGCGCGGATCAGTCCCGCCTTGCCCCGGACCAGCTGATCCTGCCCCACCCCCGGATGCAGGACCGCGCCTTTGTGCTGGTGCCCCTTGCCGATATCGCCCCCGACTGGCGTCATCCCTTGCTGGGGCTGACAGTGGCGCAGATGGTCAGCCGCCTGCCGGCGCAGGATCGGGCAGCCCTCGTGCCCATCGAGGCCTGATTCAAGGCTTGTCAAGCCCGGGGTCACAGCATAGATAGGCGTCCTTATGCCCCTGAGTAGGAGTCGCCCATGGCCCGCGTGACGGTTGAAGATTGCGTTGACAAGGTTCCGAACCGGTTCGAACTTGTCATGCTTGCCGCCCATCGTGCGCGCGAGATCACCGCAGGCTCTGCAGCGACGGTGGACCGCGACAATGACAAGAACCCCGTCGTGGCCCTGCGCGAGATTGCGGATGAAACCCAAGGGGCCGATGATCTGCGCGAACGCATGATCTCCAGCCACCAGACCCAGATCGAGGTGGACGAGCCTGAGGATGACCAGATGTCGCTTCTGATGGCCGGTGAGATTGACCGCCCGATGGTGGATGACATGTCCGAGGAAAAGCTTCTGCGCGCCCTGATGGAAGCCCAAGGCGAGCTTTGACGCGAAAGCAGGCACGGGATGATCGATGTCGAAGACCTGATCGCCCTTGTCCGCAACTATAACCCGCGCACGAACAGCGACCTGATCCGCAGCGCCTATGCCTACGGCATGAAAATGCACGATGGCCAGGTGCGCCGGTCGGGCGAGGCGTATTTCACCCATCCCGTGGCTGTGGCCGCGATCCTGACGGAACAGCGGCTGGATGATGCGACAATCATCACGGCCCTGCTGCATGACACGATCGAGGATACGAAGTCGACCTATGCCGAAATCGTCCGCGCCTTCGGCAATGAGGTGGCCGAACTCGTCGATGGCGTGACCAAGCTGACGAACCTGCAACTGTCGTCGACCCAGACCCAGCAGGCGGAAAACTTCCGCAAGCTGTTCATGGCCATGTCCAAGGACCTGCGCGTGATCCTTGTGAAACTCGCCGACCGTCTGCACAACATGCGCACCATCAAATGGCAGAAACCCGAAAAGCAGGCCCAGAAAGCCCGCGAAACGATGGAGATCTACGCCCCCCTTGCCGGTCGCATGGGGATGCAGTGGATGCGCGAAGAGCTGGAGGATCTGTCCTTCAAGGTGCTGAACCCCGATGCCCGCAATTCCATCATGCGCCGCTTTGTCACGCTGCAGCGCGAAACCGGCGATGTCGTCCACAAGATCAACGCCGATATCCGCAGCGAGCTTGAAAGGGCCAGGATCGAGGCCGATGTCTACGGCCGCGCGAAAAAGCCGTTCTCGATCTGGCGCAAGATGCAGGAAAAAGACCTCGCCTTCTCACGCCTGTCCGACATCTATGGCTTTCGCATCATCTGCGCCGATGTCGCCGATTGCTACCGTATCCTCGGCGTGATCCACCAGCGCTGGCGCGCCGTGCCGGGCCGGTTCAAGGATTACATCAGCCAGCCCAAGAACAACGGCTACCGCTCCATCCACACCACCGTGTCAGGCCGCGATGGCAAGCGGGTGGAGGTGCAGATCCGCACGCGCGAGATGCACGAGGTGGCCGAGGCCGGGGTCGCCGCCCACTGGAGCTACCGCGAAGGCGTGCGCGTGAAGAACCCCTTTGCCGTGGACCCCGCCAAATGGATCGCGGCCCTGACCGAACGCCTGGATGAAGGCGACACGGATGAGTTTCTCGAAACCGTCAAACTTGAGATGTATTCAGATCAGGTCTTCTGTTTCACACCGAAAGGCGATGTCATCCAACTGCCGCGCGGGGCCACACCACTGGATTACGCCTATGCCATCCACACCCGGATCGGCAATTCCTGCGTGTCGGCCAAGATCGATGGCATCCGCGTGCCGCTCTGGACGCGCCTGAAGAACGGCCAGTCCGTCGAAATCATCACCGCCGAAGGCCAGCGCCCCCAGGCCTCATGGATCGACATCGTGACCACCGGCCGCGCCAAGGCCGCCATCCGCAAAAGCCTGCGCGAGGAAGACCGCGGGCGGTTCGTGAAACTGGGGCAGGAACTGGCACGCGCGGCCTTTGATCACATCGGCAAGAAAGCCACCGAAAAGGCCCTGCGCACCGCCGCCAAGATGCTGGGTCTGACGGATGAGGATGATCTTCTGTCGCGCCTCGGTTCCGCCGAACTGACCGCGCGCCGCGTGATCGAAACGCTGTATCCTGAACTGACCCTTGCCACTGCGGATGAGGTGGATGCCAAACAACCCGTCGTCGGCCTGACCGCCGATCAGACCTTCAAACGCGCACAATGCTGCCAGGCCGTGCCCGGTGAACGCATCGTCGGCATCACCTACCGCGGCCAGGGCGTCGTCGTGCATGCCATCGACTGCCCCGCGCTGGAGGAGTTCGAGGAACAACCCTCGCGCTGGATCGATCTGCGCTGGCAGGCGGGCCGCCATGCCCCGGTCTTCACAGTCTCGTTGGAAATCACCATCTCCAACGATGCCGGGGTGTTAGGCCGCATCTGCACCTTGATCGGCGAGCAAAAGGCCAATATCTCCGACCTGCGGTTTACGGATCGCAAACCCGATTACTACAAGCTGATTGTCGATACGGACCTGCGCGATGTCGAACACCTGCATATGGTCATGACGGCACTCGAGGCTGAAACAGACGTGGCGCAAATCAGCCGTCACCGCGACCAGAGCAAGCGACCCTAGGATCGGGTCATGGGGGAATAAAGGGTGGTCTTCAAACGCCGCACACCACGTGGATGGCTCAGCTGGGCACGCCAGATGATCTATCCCGATGGCGGCTTTCAGCGCGCCACCCGCTATGTCATCCACCGGATGAGCCGCCTGCCCGATGACCCGGCCCGCGTCGCCCGCGGCGTTTTCGCAGGCACGCTCGTGGCCTTCCTGCCCATCCCCGGTGGCCAGTTTCTGGGCGGTTGGGGCCTCGCCGTCGTCATGCGCGGCAATATCCTGGCGTCCCTTCTGGCCACCTTCGTCTCCAACCCGATCACGACGCCGATCATCGCGGTGTTTTCCGTCAGCTTCGGACACTGGCTGCTGGGCATCGACAGCCCCCTGACCGCCCAGGCCATCGGCTATGCCTTTGCCGATGCCGGGGCCGAGCTTTGGCGCAACATGATCGCCGTCTTTACCTCAGCACCTGTCAGGTGGGTCCGCTTCGGCCAGTTCTGGCACACCGTCTGGTATCCCTATTTCGTCGGCTGCCTTGGCCCTGCCGTCATCACAGCCCTGATCGGCTATTACGTCACGATCCCCATCGTTCAGGCCTATCAGAAACTGCGCGCTGCCAAGCACAAGGAACGCGTCGAAAAACGGCGCAAATTGAAAGACATGCTGCTGGCCGCCCGTGCCCAGGGCGCAAAAGACGGGGGTGACGCGCGCCCCCCTTCGCCCTAGACTCTGGATCGGGTACGGAGGAGATCATTGATGATACCGCTGCGACATCTGCGATTGGGCGTGAATATCGACCACGTCGCCACCGTGCGCAACGCACGCGGCGGCGATAACCCCGATCCCCTGCGCGCGGCCCTGCTGGCCGAGGCATCGGGGGCCGACGGCATCACCGCCCATCTGCGCGAAGACCGCCGTCATATCCGCGATGCGGATATCGAGGCGTTGATGGCGGGCATCGCGATCCCCTTGAATTTCGAATGCGCGGCCACGGCGGAGATGCAGGCGATGGCCCTGCGCCTGAAACCCCATGCTGTCTGTCTGGTGCCCGAAAAGCGTGAAGAACGCACCACCGAAGGCGGGCTCGATGTCGCAGGCGACGATAACCGCCTTGCGCAATTCATCGCCCCCCTGCGCGCTGCAGGCATCCGCGTGTCGATGTTCATCGGGCATGAGGCCCGCCAGATCGAGGCATCGGCCCGCATCGGGGCCGATATCGTGGAGCTGCACGCCGGTCACTATGCCGATCTGTTCGCGGAAGGCGAAACAGCACGGGCCGAGGCAGAATTGCAGGCCCTCGCCAAAGGGGCCACACTCGCGCATTCCCTGGGGCTTGAGGTGCATGCAGGCCACGGCCTGACGTTTGAAAACGTAGGCCCCGTTGCCGCCATCCCCGAACTGGTCGAACTGAACATCGGCCATTTCCTGATCGGCGAGGCGATCTTCATCGGCCTTGGCCCCGCCATCGAAGAAATGCGCCGCCGCATGGACGCCGCACGCAACTGATGCGCGCCCCGCCGATGTGGCGGTCCGCCCGAGGCCGGAACCGGCCCGTGGCTATTCTGTAACCGTCAAAACCGTCCACATCCCGCCGATGTAATGCCCGGGAATGTTGCAGTACAGAATGTACAGACCCGGTGTCAGCTCAACTGACAATGCGCCCGACTTGCCGGGGTCAAGCTCGGCCACTTCGCCCAGATGCCCGGCTGCATCCTCGTCGATCTTGTTTTCATCCGCGATGTACGGCAACGTGCTGTCCCGCGCTGCAATCGGCGAGACCACCATTTCGTGGATCAGATCCGTTGACCCATTGCTGACCTCAAAGGTCACCTTGCCTGCGGCCACGGTGGCGACATCAAGACTAATCCCCATCAGCGCCATGTTCATGTCGGCCATCATGCCTTTGCCCATGCCGAACTGATGCATGTCATCAATCATCACCGAATCGGGTCCCATGTCCCACAGCGATACGTGGACGGTGGTTTCGGCGGCGAAGCCGGATGTGGCCCAAAGCGCTGCTGAAAAACCGACAGCCAGCGGCAGTGCTGCGTGCACAAAAGAGGTCATTTCATTCATCCATCTGCATCAGGGTGCTCTTGGCCCCGCCAAACCATCACACATCACTGCGCATCTGGTATTGATCCAGATCATGCCGGGCCGACACATGCCGATCCAGCCGCATCGCGGCCGTCTGGACAGTTCGGACGCCGGGCCTTAGCGTTCGGTCCGGATGGGAAGGTGCGGCGTTGCCACATTGGCCTTAGCAGTTAACCCAAAAGGCCTTCGCGCAGATGATCCTTGGCATCGGCACCGACCTTGCGAACATCGACCGGATCGCGGCCACCCTCGCCCGCTTTGGCGACCGATTCCGCGACCGCGTCTTTACCGACCTTGAACAGCGCAAGGCCGAAGGCCGCCCGCGTGCCGTGGCCGCCACCTATGCCAAACGCTGGGCCGCGAAAGAGGCGTGTTCCAAGGCGCTTGGCACCGGCCTGCGCATGGGAATTTCGTGGAAGGACATGGCCGTGACCAACCTGGCGTCAGGCCAGCCCGTGATGCATGTGACTGGCTGGGCGGCGGAACGGCTGGCATCCATGACACCCGCAGGCCACACCGCCGTGATCCATGTCACGCTGACCGACGATCATCCCTGGGCGCAGGCCTTTGTCGTGATCGAGGCCCGCCCCGACGGCGCGCCCAACTTGACTCCCCCCGCCGCGCCGCGCATGTAGCGACCAGATTTTCAAAAGGGCAGATCATGGCAAAAGCCGACAAGGAAGACGGCGGCATCGTCGAATTCGTGAAAACCGTGTTCTGGGCCCTGATCATCGCGGGCGTCTTCCGCACCCTGTTCTTTCAACCCTTCTGGATCCCCTCGGGATCGATGAAAGACACGCTGCTGATCGGTGACTTTCTTTTCGTGAACAAGATGGCCTACGGCTACAGCCGCTATTCCTGCCCCTTCGCGATCTGCCCCTTCTCGGGGCGTATCTTCGCGTCTGAACCGCAGCGCGGCGATGTCGTGGTGTTCCGCCATCCGGTGAACGGCACCGATTTCATCAAACGCCTGATCGGGCTGCCGGGCGATACCGTGCAGGTGAAAGACGGGATCGTGTCCATCAACGGCACCGTCGTGCCGCAGGAACCCGCAGGCGTCTTTGACGAGGTCTATGAACGCCAGGGCCCGCTGGGCGAATATCCGCGTTGCGAAAATGATGTCTCCACCGAAGGCGGCTCCTGCACATCAACGCGCGCACGCGAAACCCTGCCGAACGGCGTGCAGCATGATGTGCTCAGCCTCGGCACCAGCACGGGCCTGCCCGACAACACCGATGTCTATACCGTGCCGGAAGGCCATTACTTCTTCATGGGCGACAACCGCGACAACAGCACGGACAGCCGCTTTCCCCAGGCGCAGGGTGGCGTCGGCTTCGTGCCCGCCGAATACCTGATCGGGCGCGCCGACCGGATCATCTTTTCCTCTGCCGGGCGCTCGCTGCTGTATATCTGGACATGGCGCGCGGATCGCTTCTTCAAGGCGGTCGAATGACCCTGTAATCTGGTCAGATGATCCGCCACGCATTCCTGCGCACCTTCGACTGGTCCGGTCGCGCTACGCGCGCCGAGGCATGGCTGTTTCTCGCGCTGATCGTGCTGGTCCTGCTGGCAGGCGCATTTGTCGAACCCTGGCTCGCAGGTGGCTCGGTCCAATCCCCCCGCTGGGTCTATCTGATCCTTGCCGCGCTGAACCTGCCCCTGACCAGTGTCTGGATTCGCCGCCTGCATGACATGGGCCGTACCGGCCTGTGGATCATCCTGACCTTCATCCCCTTCGTGAACATCGCAGCCATCCTCTGGATGCTGACCACCCGCACCCAGTCCCGCCGCGACCCACCTGAAAGCCCCCCCCTTCTGCGCCTGCTGGGTGCTGTCGCCGTCGGCCTCATCACCCTGCTGATCGCCGCCCGCGCCTTCTGGCAGCCCTATTGGATTCCCTCCGACTCCATGAAACCGACCCTTCTTGTCGGTGATTACCTTGCCGCCCGGTTCATCAGCGCCAATGATCTGCGGCGCGGCGATGTCATCGTCTTCCGCCATCCCCGCCTGCCCATGGATGTCATCCAGCGCGTCGTAGGCCTGCCCGGTGACCGGGTGCAGATGAACGACGGCGTCCTTATCATCAACGGTGAACCCGCCCCCCAGACCGCCGATGGCCAGTTCACCGAAATCTACGAAAGCCAGGGCCCCAATGGCCACCAGCCCCGCTGCGGCAATGCCCCCGTCGGCCTTGGCGGCCTCTGCCGTACCAACCGCGCCATTGAAACCCTGCCCGGCGGGGCCAGCCATGCCATCCTGAACATCGCCGACGGCAGCTTTACCGATGACACCCCGGTCTTCACCGTCCCGCCCGGCCAGTTCTTCATGGCGGGCGACAATCGCGACAACAGCCTGGACAGCCGCATCGGCACGGCCAGCGGCGGCGTGGGCTTTGTGCCCGCCGCCAATATCATCGCCCGCGCCGACCGTGTGATCTTTTCCGCCGCCGGCAGATCACTCTGGGCGGTCTGGACATGGCGCGCAGACCGTTATCTGATGGCCATCGAATGAAACTGTCTGCAGACCTTCAGGCCTTCATGGCCCGCATCGGGCACCCCTTTGCCAAGCCAGAGCTTTTGCTGCGCGCCCTCACCCATGCCTCGATCTCATCGCCCACCCGGCCCGACAACCAGCGCCTCGAATTCCTGGGCGACCGCGTGCTGGGTCTGGTGATGGCCGATGCCCTGCTGGCCGCCGATCCCGCCGCCTCCGAAGGCCAGCTTGCCCCCCGCTTCAACGCGCTTGTGCGCAAGGAAACCTGCGCCGATGTCGCCCGCGATTGCGGTCTGGGCGATGTGCTGAAACTCGGCCGGTCCGAGATGCTGTCGGGTGGGCGGCGCAAGGATGCCCTGCTGGGGGATGCGATGGAGGCGCTGATTGCCGCCATCTACCTTGACGCAGGCTTTGACGCCGCCCGCGCCCTGATCCTGCGCCTGTGGGGCGACCGTATCGGCGCCGTCAAATCCGATGCCCGCGACCCCAAGACATCGCTGCAGGAATGGGCCCAGGCCCGCGCCCAACAGCCGCCCAGCTACATGGAGGTCGCCCGCAGCGGCCCCGACCACGCACCGATGTTCACCGTCGAGGTCCGCCTGCAATCCGGCGAGGCCGACCGCGCCACCGCCCGCAGCAAACGCATCGCCGAACAGATGGCCGCAACAGCTTTGCTGGCACGGCTGACGGGGGGGCTGACATAACGCAACTCGTGCGGGGTGCGGTGTGGTGGAAACCGGATGCGCCACATTGTCAGAATGCCTGTTCGAAACCGTCTGATGGAACGTCCAGTGGACGTTCCATCGGTTTCATTGCCCATAAGGCGGGACGCCGTTGGGCAAGGGGCGTGGGGAAGCAGACCGTGCCGATGCAATCTGCCCGCGACTGCCTGGG
>JAAFHS010000449.1 GCA_013298485.1 Rhodobacterales bacterium | reverse complement strand
CGTGCTGCGCAGCAGGGTGATGGCTGCACTGTTCGGATGCATCAGGTTCAGCGTCCGCGCCACCTCGCCCCCGTCGCGCGCCAGCAGCGTGCTCAGGCCCGCATAGGCCCCCACAATCGCCGCCAGTGCCAGTGATGCCACCGCCCAGATCGGCACCCCGCCGAACTTGCGCCGCCCGCCCATCGGCACCGCCGTCCAGGCCACCGACACATCTTCATCCGGGCGCGGCTTCACCCGGCGCAGGGTTTCATAGATCGCGGCCCGGATGCGCGCCAGTTCGACCGATCCGTTCGGCAGCGTGCGGTACTGGCCTTCAAACCCCAGCGAAAGGCAGGTCAGCATCAGTTCCAGCAACTGGAACCGCTGCCCCGGCGCCTGCATCGCCTTTTCCGCCTCCATGAAGAAACCTACACCCGAATTGCGCTGCTGAAAGAACCGCGCCACCATCGAATATTGTTCCCACACGCCCCGGTCCGACCCCGGCAGGTTCTGCACGATGTCATCCGCCGTGCCGCACAGCACATATTTGCCCACCTGCGCCTCATGCGGGTCACAGCCCGACTCGACCGCATTGCGTTCAAACAGATCAATCTCGCGCGTGACATGGTCCATCAGCGGCATCGCCTGCATTTCCACCAGGCCCGTGCGCAGACGTCCGAACAGAATCAGCAGGTTCGCCGCCGCCGCCACCAGCGGATTGGAGGATCCGCCCTTGCCCAGACCCGTCGCGCGCAAGGCCGCATCCAGACTGATGCGTGGTTGCTGCATCTGCACCGGGGCCTGCGGGCGCTGCGACGGCATCTGCGGAAAGAACCCCTCGGGCGCGCCAAGCGCCTGCCCGATGCCGCTGGGCGCACCATAGGCGGGCGGGGCCTGATACCCCGGCTGTGCCGCAGGCGGTGGCTGATAGGGCGGTTGATACGGCGGCTGATAAGGTTGCGGGGCAGGCTGCTGGTAGGACGGCTGCGGCGGCAGCGCACCCCCCAGCCATGTATTCCCGCCCGCAGGCGGCGCGCCAAAGGGTTGCTGCGGCGGCGGCGACGGCTGATACCCGCCGGGCGGGGCCGCAGGATAGGGCTGCACCGGCAGCGCCCCTCCGATCACCGTGCGCTCGCCGCCCGCAGGCTGCCCGATGCCCGACGGGCGTTGTGGCGGCTGCGCGCCGAACCCCGGCAGCGCCCCCCCGAAGACCGTCTTGTCCTTGTCGCTTCCGCTCATCAGGCTTTCTCCGGTATCGCCCACAGCTCCAGCTTCAACTCAGGCCAGTCGCCTGCAAAATGCATCCCGATGGCCGGTGCCGTCGAAAACTCCGCCCAGAATGGCGTTTTCTTGTCCAACAGGAAATACACGTTCGTTGACACGACCCTGATCTGCCGCGGCGGGTTCGGCAAGTGCACCAGTGAAATGCCCGGCAGGTTGTTCTTGACGATCTCGCTCATCCGCGTGTTCGGACCCACCTTGCACAGCTGCGGGAACTGCTGCTGCACCTGGCCCAGCGGTTTGGCCGATTCGACCTCCACCACGAAAGTCGCCTCGCGGAACAGGTTCCGGTCCGCCACTTCCGCGATATACGAATTCTGCCGCACCTGCCGCAGATCCAGCCGCACTGCACGCCCCAGATCGCGCGCGAGGAACCGCTGGATGTCCTGTACCACTGGTGTGAACGTCGCCTTCAGATCCGCGTGATCATAGGCCGCATAGCTGCGCGCCATGCGCTCGCCCGCATCGAAACTCGCCAGTTCCCCCGCCAGGCTGACCAGTTCGTAATACAGCCGCTCCGGATGCACCGACCGCATCGTCGACAGATGCCGCAGACGGCTCACCTCGCGGTTCAGCACCATCAGCATCAGGTAATCACCCGCCTGCATCCCCCCCATCGTCGGGTCCGCCGCATAGCGCGCAAGGCTGGTCAGCTTCGCCTCGATCCAGCCCACCACGCGCGACAAAAAGCCCAGCGTCACCGGATGCACCGCAATGATCAGCGCAGGCGGCGGTGTTGTATCATCCAGCGAGATCACGCCATCCCGCACCTCGTTGATCCGCGCGATGCGGATGCACTGATACCCCGGCTTCGCCGTCTGGCGGATATCGAACTCCAGCCGCGGGAACGCCACTTCCACCGGATGCTCCACCCGGCTGGCACTCGCGTTATCCGCCACCATCGATGATCCCAGCACGAATCGCGTCGTTGCCGCATCCGCCCCGATGCCCACATCCTGTCCGTTCTGGCTCGGGTCCGGCAGCGTCAGCCAGACTGACAGGCCCTTCGCATCCTCTGGCACCTCGATCGGCAGGGGCAGGGGGGCCGCGTTCGGCGCATCAAACGGCGTGCCATCCGGCATGATGCCCACGGCTGACCGCAGGCCGAACCGGCCCTGCTGCGCCATGTCACGGTCCACGACCATTTCCGCCATACCCCAAGGGTAGGGCGTAATCACATCCGTGCGCGACTGGATCAGCTTTTCGACATAGCGATCCGCCTGCTGCAGATGTTGCGGCTGTAAAAACAGCCCTTCCTTCCAGGCAACTTTGCTAAACCAAGACATCGTGTTCCAATCCGTCCAAAGGGTTGAGCATAATACCCATGCCCCCGCGCCACAAACAAAACCTTGGAACCTGACTGCCGCCCGGTCAAGTCTTCGAAGGTGGCGTACCGCCTAAAACTGCAAACGCAACTGCCCCGTGATCCCATAGCTGTTCAGCTGATCACCGATCCGCGCATCCGCCCGGATCGACGCATCCAGCTGCCGCGCCGACCCGATCTGGCCGGGGTTCAGAATGCGTACATAATTCCAGCCTGCCGAAATCTCGGTATAGGCCCCCAGATTTTCGTTGACCAGATTTTCCACGCTGGCGCCGCCCAGGCCATCGTCGAAATTGAACACCGCCCTCGGGTCATCTGCGAAGTCATTGTAATAGGATGCCGTGATGAACTGCCGCTGCAGCGAATCCCCGCTTTCGCTAAAGACCGTGCGGGCCAGGGTTGCCCCCACAAACAGCGTCTGGCTGTCGAAATCGTCAATCACCAGCGTATCGCCATTGTCGAACACGATCGGAT
>JAAFHS010000448.1 GCA_013298485.1 Rhodobacterales bacterium | reverse complement strand
CTGAAACAGGCTTTGCGCAAAGCCCGGACGCCGCCCGGCGGCAAGGCGCGCGATGCGGCTGCTGTCGGGGTGAAACACCGATGATCCCATGCCGATCAGGGCCACGGCACAAAGGACAAGCGGAAAGCTGTGTGCATTGGCCAGAATGACAAGGCCCGTGAGTGTCAGCCCCATGCCAAAGGGCAGCGAGTAGGGCAGGGGGCGGCGGTCGGTATAATGGCCGACAAGGGGTTGCAGAACTGATGCCGTGCCCTGAAACACGAAGGTAATCAGCCCGATCTGGCCGAAGGTCAAGGCGAGTTCACCCTTGAGTAGCGGATAGATTGCGGGGATCAGGGATTGCATCAGATCGTTCAGCATGTGGCAGAACGCGATGGCCGCGATGATCGGCAGAACCGTCGCCTCGGCCGGGCCGGTCGTGGATGGGGAAGTGGGGATGGTTGTCATGTGCAAAGCCTCTGCCGCGTCACTGACACCGCCTGATGCGCGGTGTCAACGTAAGGTCACGGCAATGCAGGTGAAGTCCCAAAAAAATCAGTGCGCTTTTGTGGCCCGCCGGATTAGCATTACGCAAAACGGGAGGACAGCCATGATCTATTACAGCCCCTATAAGATGCAGGCAGTGCCCAACTGCGCCATCACCGAGGCCGTCTTTGCGGGGCTGGTGCCGGAACGGGCGGCGTTGATCGACGGGCTGACAGGGCAGGTGATGACGGGGGCGGATCTGGTGGCCGCGACCCAGTCGTTTGCCGGGGGCCTGCGTGATCGCGGGATCGGTGTGGGCGATGTGGTGGCGCTGATGTCGCCGAACTGCCCGGCCTTTGCGGTGATTTTTCATGGCACGCTCTGGGCCGGGGCCACGCTGACGACCGCGAACCCGTCCTACACGGCTAAGGAGTTGCACCACCAGTTGAACGATTCCGGCGCGCGGCTGCTGTGTGTGCCGCAGGCCTTTGCCGACCTTGCGCGCGAGGCGGTGGCGGGCACGAAGGTGACTGAGATTCTGCTGATGGATGATGCGGCGATGGACGCCTTTGCGGGCGCACCCGTCACGGCCCAGGTGCCGGTGGATCTGATCAACGGGATTGCGGTGCTGCCCTATTCATCGGGGACCACGGGCCTGCCCAAGGGCGTGATGCTGTCGCATGCCAATCTGGTGGCGAACCTGCTGCAGGGGGGCACGCTGCTGGCCCTGCCGAAAGGGTCTGTCACGCTGGCGATCCTGCCGTTTTTCCACATCTACGGCATGATGGTGCTGATGAACACGTATCTGTGGGCCGGGGGCACGCTGGTGACGCTGCCACGCTTTGATCTGGAGGTGTCGCTGCGGCTGATTGCGCAGCACCGGATGGAGAAGCTGCTGGTTGTCCCGCCCTTGGTGCTGGCGCTGGCCAAACATCCGATGGTGGATGCGCATGATCTGTCATCGCTGCGCCAGCTGATGTCGGCGGCGGCTCCGATGGGGGTGGAGCTGTCGGAGGCTTGTGCGGCCCGATTGGGATGCGAGGTGATGCAAGGCTACGGGATGACCGAGGCGAGCCCGATCACGCATCTGACGCCGCCGGGGGTATCCCGGGCGGGGTCTGTGGGGCAGACGGCCCCGATGACGCAAAGCCGGGTGGTGGATGCCGAGACGGGCACGGATATGCCGGTGGGCGAGGCGGGTGAGGTCTGGGTCAAGGGGCCGCAGGTGATGCTGGGGTATCTGAACAACCCCGAGGCCACGGCGCGCACGGTCACGCCCGACGGCTGGCTGCGGACGGGCGATCTGGGGCGAATCGATGAAGATGGCTATCTGTGGATCCTGGACCGGGTGAAGGAGCTGATCAAGGTGAAGGGATTTCAGGTGGCCCCGGCGGAGCTGGAGGCGATCCTGATCGCGCATCCCGAAATTGCCGATTGCGCGGTGATCGGCGCACCGGATGATGAGGCGGGTGAGCGGCCGATGGCGTTCGTTGTGCGGCGCGCAGGCACAGCGATTTCGGAGGACGGGGTGAAGGCGGTGCTGACGGGGCAGGTGGCGAGCTATAAGCAGCTGTTGGCGGTGCGGTTCGTTGAGACGATCCCGAAAACGGCGAGCGGCAAGATTTTGCGGCGGCAGTTGCGGGTGCAGCTGGCGGAAAATTGACAGCTGTCAATTTTCAGGATTATTCAATGAAATCAACGGCAATTTAGAGTTATCCACAGGGCGCGTTAAGACTTTTGAAACATTACGTGATCGGGGGCGATGGGCCGCATTGCCCATCCTCTGCGACATCGTGTGGTCAGGGGGATTGCAGGTCAGCCGGCGCGTGGTGTTGGCAAACGTAGGGTGGGTCGTTCCGTGTGCCCGCACGCGGGTTCACCCACCGCTTGTTCATGAGACATTCACCCTGCTGCGATCATCTTGCAGGGATGCAGCAGTACATCCGCCCCCACATCCCCGGAGCGACCGTATTCTTTACGCTGGCGCTTGCGGATCGCAACTCCGACGTGTTGGTACGCGACGTGGACCGCCTTCGGGACGCGGTACGCGAGACTCGCGACGCCTGGCCCTTTGCAATTATTGCCATGGTTGTTCTGCCCGACCACGACGCCGATTACGCCACGCGTTGGCGCCTGATCAAGGCGCGCTTTTCTGCAGGGCTTGACGCGACAGAGGGGCGTTCACCAAGCAAAGTGTCAAAAGGCGAAAAGGGCATCTGGCAGCGGCGGTATTGGGAGCACCATATCCGGGATGATGCTGATCTGACCGCGCACATCCGTTATTGCTGGATCAACCCGGTCAAACACGGATTGGTGACCCGCGCCGTGGATTGGCCTTATTCATCCATCCACCGGGATATGAGGCACGGCATGGTGGAGCCGGAATGGTCAGGCATAGTGCCGGACGGTCAATTTGGCGAGGCATAGCCGTGGTGGTGGGTGAACCCGCGCAAAGGGCGCGGAACCACCCACCCTACGCTTGCTGACCCCTCCCCACGCGGGGGAGGGGAAGGGAGCACCAAGACGGTAGTGCGATTGCGGAGGAAAAAGCATGGGGCTCACGACCCCATCTCGCGGTTTCATGGCCGCATGCGGTT
>JAAFHS010000447.1 GCA_013298485.1 Rhodobacterales bacterium | reverse complement strand
TTGAGGGGACCGCCGAAGTGATCAAGACGATCCGTGGCGCAGGCTATCTCTTTACAGCATCGGTGCGCCGAAAGTGATGCGGGTCAGGGCGCTATGGGGCGCTGCCCGGCGACTACGACTCGATACGTTGGTCGCCCGCACGACGATCGTTCTGATCCTGGGAATTGCAACCGTCCAGATTGTCGGGTTGCAGACCTATCGTGCTTCTCTCAGTGCCGACCTGTCCGATGCTACGGAGCGTCGGCTGGCTGACAGGTTGGTTACCATCAAGCGCACGCTGGCGGGACTGCCCGAAGAGCTGCGCGAAGACGCCGCCCATGATCTTTCGAGCGGAGCTATCGAGGCGCATTGGAGCCGGGACGAACGGGTCGTCGAAGCCGACAGTCCTAACGCCCTGTGGGTAGATCTGCAGGCCCGACTGATTGAACTGGCCCCCGAACTCGCTGAAGGCGGGCTGACCATCGGCGCGCAGGACGGACTGGCTTCGGACCCACATGTCGCTTTGATCTCGATGCGTCTGGCCGACGACACTTGGCTGAACGTCAGCCTGCTTAGCTGGACACCGCGCATTCCAGGCGCGCCACAGACCGTCATGGTAGTTTGGTTGATCGCGGCTGTGGCACTGGCCACTGCTGTTCTGCTTGTGCGCTGGATTTCAAGGCCACTTGCACAGTTTGCCGAGGCGGCAAATGGATTCTACACTACCGGCAAGGTGGCGACCGTGCCCGAGACGGGTCCATACGAAGTCGCGGTTCTGGCTCGCGCTTTCAATGATCTGCAGGACCGGCTAGCCCGGTCGGTCGAGGACCGTACACAAGCCCTTGCCGCCGTGTCCCACGACTTGAAGACACCAATCACACGGCTCCGCCTTCGTGCCGAAGAGATCGAAAGCAACCCTCTTGCCCGGTCCATCGCTCAGGATCTCGATGAGATGGAACGCATGATCGACCAGACACTTTCATACTTGAGAGGGGACCGGTCTGACGAGACCCTGCGCCAGGTCGATCTGGTTGCAATCCTGGAAACGGTCACCGACGACTTGATCGACCAAGGGGCCGCGCTGACTTTCGCGGGGCCACGCTCTGCCGTCGTCACTGGGCGGCGGCTGGGTCTGAAGCGAGCATTCGCAAATCTTGTCGGTAACGCGGTAAAGTATGGCGGAACCGCGCGCGTGACGGTCGCTGAACGCTCAGGGCGGGTAATTGTTTTAATTGACGATGACGGGGAGGGCATCGCCCCGGCCGACCGCGAAAGAGTTCTTTTGCCTTTCGTCCGGCTGGAGTCGTCCCGTAACAACGCAACGGGTGGCTTCGGTCTGGGCCTGACGATTGCCGCCGCAGTGATCGACGGCCATGACGGCACATTGACCTTCGATACCGCGCCGTCCGGAGGGCTCCGCGTCAGTGTTTCGTTGCCAGGGCCGAGCAGCTGAAACAGTTTGTTACAAAGTAGAAATCTTGCGGAGACGCTGGTCGCTCATTCGAGGCCGAAAGCAAACTGGCTCGAGGTGCGATATGCGGTTTCTAAAGGCAGGTATCATCGCCTTCACCGTTGCATTCGGAGGTGCGGCTGCCGCGCATGAGGGGCACGACCATGGCGCGCCACCGCCGCCGGTCAGTACGACCATCGCGCCTCGCGTCGAAGCGGCCTCCACACAATTCGAGGCCGTCGTTGTCACTCGTGGCGCTGAAATGCATGTCTACCTGGACAGCTTTGCCACAAACACACCGGTCAATGGCGCTTCGGTTGAGATGGACACACCAAATGGCATCATTGTCGGCACAGAAACTGATGCAGGCATCTATGTTTTCTCGGCGCCGTGGGTCGCCACCCCCGGAAGCTATGACCTGGCGATAACGGTCATTGCAGATGCCGGCTTCGATGTCCTGATCGGGACGCTGACGATCCCTGCGGCACCTACGGCACCTGTGGTCGAGGCCACCGCAGTGAACGCAATTGCTGCAAGCGTTTTGGGCGATCTCAGCGCACGCTTTACGGCCAGGGATCTCTCACTTGCGGTTGCCGCAGGGCTGGGACTTCTGATCGGTGCCCTCGGCGTGGCACTGTTCCGGCGGCCGCGGAAGAGACCAGCGACGGCGACGGCGATCGTGACGGCCATGGTGGGTGCCCTTTTTGCCGCGCCATCGCCCGGATATGCAGAGATTGCAGTCGCAAATGCAGCGCTGCCAGCCCCGGCAGCGGCAACGCGCGATGTGGCGCAGCGCTTTCCCGACGGCAGTCTCTTTGTGCCCAAGGGTACGCAACGTGTCCTCGGGGTTCGCACGCTGGTGACAGAGACTGCGCTGCACGGACGCCGGATTGAGCTTCCGGGGCGTATCATTCCCGATCCCAATGCTTCGGGGTATGTTCAGGCCTCGCTCGAAGGCCGTCTCGTCGCCCCAGAAGGCGGCTTCCCGCAGCTTGGGTCGTCAGTCAAGGCGGGACAGATCGTTGCGATCGTCGAGCCGACGATTGGCGCCGTGGACCTCGCCGATCGGCAGCAACAAATCCGAGAGATTGAGCAACAACTGGAGTTGGTAAGTCGGCGCCTCGATCGACGCAAGCAGCTCACCACGGCTGTCGCGCGGACGGAGATCGAGGAACTGGAGATCGAGCAAGAAAGCTTGACCGCCCAACGTGATGCGTTGGTATCCCTGACAGACATTTCCGAGAACTTGATTGCACCGGTGGAAGGTGTGATCGCCGCAGGCCAGGCCATCGCAGGCCAAATCGCCTCACCCGGCGTTACGGTCTACGAAATTGTCGATCCAGGCAAATTCTGGGTCGAAGCGCTGAGCTACAGGTCCGAAACGCTGGGAGATGTGGCGGTTGCGGTGTTTGCCGACGGGGCTACCATTGATTTGAAGTATCAGGGCACCGGGCTGGCCGATCAGGGGCAGGCAGTACCTGTTCGATTTTCGGTGGTTGGGCAGGCCGAAGGACTACGGGCGGGGCAGTTGCTTCGCGTGATCGCCGCAACACCAGCTGAGCGCGAGGGGATTGTCGTGCCTCGCGATGCGGTGTTGCGCGGCGCGAACGGGCAACTGGTAGTCTACGTCAAAACC
>JAAFHS010000446.1 GCA_013298485.1 Rhodobacterales bacterium | reverse complement strand
AATCGGGGATGTGAGCATTTCGTTCGAAAAGATCAACTGATCCGGTGGCGCGGTGCCCGTACCGGCACCGGACCTGCGTCCCGTTCCCGACATCCCTTGTCGCGGAACGTGAAGGAAGTATGACAGTCCTTGGGTAGACAGGCGCAGGCGGCGCGCGGCCTCAAGGGATGACCATGCAGGATACGGACTACATCATCGTGGGTGCGGGGTCGGCGGGATGCGTGCTGGCGGATCGGCTGAGTGCGGGCGGCCGTCATAAGGTGACGGTGCTGGAGGCGGGGGGGACGGACCGGCGGTTTTATGTCGGGCTGCCGCTTGGCTATGGCAAGCTGTTCTACGACCCTGCCGTGAACTGGATGTATCAGACCGAACCCGATCCGGGGATGGACGGGCAGCGCGATCACTGGCCGCGGGGGAAACTGCTGGGCGGGTCATCATCGATCAACGCGATGGTGTGGATCCGGGGGCACAAGGCGGATTATGACGACTGGGGGGTGAACCCGGGCTGGGGCTGGGATGATGTGCTGCCCGCCTACCGCGCGTTGGAGGACAACGAGGCGGGGGGGGATGCCTGGCGGGGCACGGGCGGGCCGCTGTTTATTTCGGCCAACCGCAACGGCTTGCATCCGCTGGTCGACAGCTATCGCGCGGCCTGTGCGTCAGCCGGGCTGCCGTGGAACGACGATTTCAACGGGGCCAGGCAAGAGGGCGCGGGCGTCTATCAGATGACGATCAGGAACGCGCGGCGGAATTCGGCGGCGCGGGCGTTTCTGCGACCGGCCATGCTGCGGGCGGGGCAGCGGGTGGAATTGCGCTGCAACGCGGAGGTGATCCTGTCGGGGGGGGCGATCAATTCGCCGCAACTGCTGCAGCTGTCGGGGATCGGGCCGGGGGCGTTGCTGCAGGGTCTGGGCATTCCGGTCCTGCGCGACAATCCCAATGTGGGCGATCATCTGAGCGACCATCAGGGCATCAACTATACCTGGGCGATGACGGTGCCGACCTATAACGATATGCTGCGGCCCTGGTGGGGCAAGCTGCGCGCGGGCATGGAATGGGCGCTGCTGGGGCGGGGGGTGCTGGCCAAGTCGATCAACCATGCGGGGGGATTTTTCCGCACAAGGCCCGATCTGGACCGCCCGAACATGCAATTGTATCTGCAGGCTTTTTCGACGCTGCTGCCCCGCGCGGGGGAGCGGCCCGTGCTGACGCCGGACCCATGGTCGGGGATGTCGATCGGGCTGTCGAACTGCAGGCCGACCAGCCGGGGGCATATCCGGATTTCGTCGGGCGATGCGATGGTGCATCCGGTGATCACGGCCAATGCGTTTTCGACCAACCATGATGTGGAAGAGATGCTGGCGGCGGTGAAATTCCTGCGGCATCTGGCGGCACAACCGGCGCTGGCGGGGCTGATCAAGGAAGAGCTGCGCCCGGGGCCTGCGGTGGTGACGGATGAGGAATTGATCCTGGATTTCCGGCGGCGGTCGGGGACGGTGTATCACCCCAGCTGCACCTGCCGGATGGGGGCGGATGCGGCGCGTTCAGTGGTCGATGCGCGGCTCAGGGTGCATGGGGTGGCGGGGCTGCGGGTGATCGATGCGAGTGCGTTTCCGTCGATCATCGCGGGGAATACGAACGCGCCGGCGATGCTGATGGGGTGGAAGGGGGCGGAGATGGTGCTGGGGGATGCGAGCGCGCGGTAATTGCCTGCGAACGCTGTGTCAATCGGGCGAGGTGGTCATGTTTTGGCCGTCATTTATCCGTCTCTATGCGCAGTGAATTTCAATGGTGTTGACTGTGGGATGAGATGGGCGGCTGCGTCGCAGCAATCTGCAAATCGGGAGATGTCGGCGTGGGCGTGAAGAGATGGGTTGGCACTCATCCTACGACTTGATAAAATTTGAAGGTAAGCGACTCAGCTGACCATCACTATCTTGCAATCTCCCACCTCAAACGCCGGGCAGGAGAAGACAGCCTAGTATGTCGTTTTAGCCGACCTTATGGCGACAAAATCGTTGCCAAACGCGTCTCTCTCAAAGGCACCGCATTTGAAGAACACCTGTACGCGATGCACGCGGCGTCCGGCTCATCAGTTACGGATATGGAACGAGGCTTGTGAGGTGCCCCTAGTTTCCTAGACGCCCGCCTCGTTCAGTTTCTGCTGCCGGATTTCGAAGTCAACGGGCGACAGCATGCCGTTGTTCGTGTGCTTGCGCTTCGGGTTGTAGAACATCTCGATGTAGTCGAACACGTCCTGCCTTGCGGCTTCGCGGGTCGGGTAGGTGCTGCGCCGGATGCGTTCTCGCTTCAAGAGCCGGAAGAAGCTTTCGGCGACGGCATTGTCGTGGCAGTTGCCGCGGCGGCTCATGCTGGCTTCGAGATTGTACTGGCCGAGGAACACCTGCCACTCGCGGCGAGTGAACTGCGATCTCTGGTCGGAATGTAGCACCACCTTAGTCTTGGGTTTGCGCCGCCAAACGGCCGCAAGCAAGGCCCGCAGTGCCAGGCCGGTCGTCATGCGAGGCTGGGCGGACCAGCCGACCACATGCCGCGAGAAGAGGTCGATGACGGCAGAAAGATACTGCCAGCCCTCGTGGGTATTGATGTAGGTGATGTCGCTCGTGATCGGGCTCGAACCAGTGGCGATCCAAGGCTCACCCTTTTTTAGGATGTCGCGCTCCTCGATGACCCGAGCAAGCTCCCGCTTCAGATGCCGGTTCTCGGCTTCGTGGTCAATGCTGCCCAACTTCGGCGCAAGCTCGGCGAACAGCCTAAGACATTTCTAGAGCGAGTGCGGACTCACCCCCAGGCGCCGCGAAACCTCCCGAACCGGATACCCACGCACCCGGATCTGCTGCAGCGCATCACGCTTGAACTCGTCGCTGTAGTTGCTCGTCCCTATGTTGGCCTCCTTGCCTCAAAGTCAGGGGGCAAAGCGTCGACAAATCTAGGGGCACCTCAATCCGCCCGACATCGCCGAAGGCCGGTTTCGGGCTGTTCTCGCCGACCATGCCGCCCTTGTACTGCGCAATCGTCTCTGCCCCCTCAATCACGCTGGCGAGGCGC
>JAAFHS010000445.1 GCA_013298485.1 Rhodobacterales bacterium | reverse complement strand
TTGCACCGTCCATATCATGTGATCGGTAAAATTCGATGACCGCTTCCATTTCTGTAAGTGGGTTAAGCCCCTCGCCGAGTTGGCCATCCTCTACGCTGCGATAAACACGCCAACCGGATGTATCAGCAGAAAACTGCGTCAACGTCTTCAGGAAGTCGCGGAATTGGTAGCAACCGGTCTGGTAATCAGCTTGGCTTCCTTCATCATATGCTTCGAAATATGGGGAGCGCCGCAGAAACATGACTTATTTGTCCTCTTCAGCTATGTACGCATAGTAGACGGAGGCCATTGCTGTGGCCCGAGGGATGATCCATTCTGTATCACAAAATTCCTTGAACTTTGATCCGCTGAAAATCCAAACCAACATAACATTTGGATGATTGGGAGAGACAACCTTATACTGCCGTTCAATCTCTTTGGTCAGGGGCTCGATCAAGAATGGTGGCTTGTCCGGTACCCATCTCTCATCCCATGCATCATACCGCACCCAGCTGTCATACCCATATTTCGTATCAATCAGATAGCACGTCGAAACCGCGCCCGGATCATATTCGGCCCGCGCGATGCCCCGCCCGTACAACATCGTGCCTTCCTTCGGATCAAGACCATCGAACCACACGCCACCGAATTGCCATTCCATGATGATCCGGTTCACCGGATCGTGGAAGAACCAGTTCACCACATAATGCTGGTACTCATATCCGACGCGATTGATCCGCTGGTTGGGATAGGGGTTCCTTGGCGGCGGCGGAATGCCGCCCGTGCCGTTCAGCACGGCAAGGCATGGCTCGCAGTCTTCGCAGTCATCCTCGTCGGTGATCTTGGTTGTGATGGCGAGTGCCGCCGCAATTGCCGCGGCAAGTGCGGCTTCTTTCGTCGGGGGCGGTGGTGGCGGGTCCGGCAGCGGTGGCAACAGGTCGGCGCCGCGCGTCAGGTCGCGATACCAGTCGGGCATATCCAGCGGGGCGGGGCAAACCTCGGGTGTCGGTTCTAGAAGCCAGTCTAGATTTGACATGTCGCCCTCATGGCAGTGGCCACGGATCGGCCTGGCGTTTGTTCAGCGCCTTGATGACGGCATAGTAGTCTGCATAGCGCTGATGCGGATCACAACCCGGACGCATCAGATCGGCACGCCCCGTTTCCGTCAGCCAGAAATAGGGCAGGAACACCGATCCCAGCAGCACCCATGACCCCCGCGCCGCAGGTTGGGTCAGGCCATACTCCCGTCCCGACCTCAGCGACCAGTAGATGCGGTTGTAAAGCAAGGTGTCATCCGCAGGCAGGATGCCGGGTGGCCAGATTTCACGCTGTTGGATCAGAATTTCTGCGGCAAGGTCAGGCTCGCGCGTGATGCGCCGCTTTTCCCTGATCTAGGCGGTCAGAATGAAGGGGGACTGGCCGGGCAATGGGTACTCGCGAAAACAGGATGGGTATCTGCGGTCAAGGTAGTCCCGGCGGCAGGTATGCCATCACTTTCCGGATAGGCGGACACACGTCAAGGATGTTTTGCGCCTCACCATGCCCTGTCGCTTCACATTCCCGTTTCCCCGACAATATCTCTCGTGCGGCGTTCCGTATCTTCGCAGGCTTGTTCCTGTATCCCTGCGCAGCTTTGGGCGCCGCGGAGGCCCTTCGGTTCTGCCGATACCGTGACGCGTGTGGCGCTGGCGGCACGGCTTGACGATGGTGGCGCATGGGCGTATCGAACCATCGTGGCGCTTTGTTACCGGATTGCGGGCCACGTTAAACAAACCGCTAAAGAGGTTCAGGGCATCCCGCCCCGGCACCTCTTGTTGGCCGGGGCTTTTTTCTGGCCGGGAGGCCTGTGCGCAATGACGAAAGACTGGAAAACCCGCACGCAACTGGTGCATGAAGGCAGCCGCCGCAGCCAGTATGGCGAGATGGCCGAGGCGATTTTCCTGACGCAGGGGTTTGTCTACCCGACAGCCGAGGCCGCCGAGGCGCGGTTTCTGAAGGCGGGGGATGACGAATTCATCTATGCCCGCTACGGCAACCCCACGACGCGCAGTTTTGAGGAACGCATCGCCGCGATCGAGGGGACGGAGGATGCGTTTGCCACCGCATCCGGGATGGCGGCTGTCAGCGGCGCGCTGATGTCGATGCTGCGCGCGGGCGATCATGTTGTGTCTTCGCGCGCGCTGTTCGGATCGTGCCTTTACATTCTGGAGGAAGTCCTCGCGCGCTATGGCGTGCAGGTGACCTTCGTCGATGGTGCCGACCTCGCGGCCTGGGAACGGGCGGTGACACCCGCAACAAAGGCCGTCTTTTTCGAGTCGATGTCGAACCCGACGCTGGAGCTGGTTGATATTGAGGGCGTTTCGGCGATTGCCCATCGGCACGGGGCCATCGTGATCTGCGACAACGTGTTCTCGACGCCGATCTTTTCGCGCGCGGTCGAACAGGGGGCCGATGTCGTGGTCTATTCCACGACCAAGCACATCGACGGGCAGGGGCGTGCCTTGGGTGGTGTCATCTGCGCATCCCGCGACTTCATCCGCAAGACGGTTGAGCCCTATATGAAACACACCGGCGGCTCCATGTCGCCCTTCACGGCCTGGATCATGCTGAACGGGATGGCGACGCTCGATCTGCGCTGCCGCGCGATGGCCGACAGTGCGGCCCGTGTTGCCGCAGCGTTGCAGGGCCATCCCGCCCTGTCGCGCGTGATCTTTCCCGGGCTGGACAGCCATCCGCAGCACGGGCTTGCGATGCGGCAGATGGGGTCGGGCGGCACGTTGGTGGCGTTTGACATTGCGGCGGGAAAAGAGGCGGCCTTCGCCTTCATGAACGCGCTGCAGATCATCAAGATTTCCAACAATCTGGGCGATGCCAAATCCATCGCGACGCATCCGGCGACGACAACGCACCAGCGCCTGCCGCAGGACCAGAAGGACCTCCTCGGCATCACACCCGGCCTGATCCGCCTGTCGGTAGGGCTGGAGGATGCGGATGATCTGATCGGTGATCTGCTGGGGGCGCTGTCGACAATTGGCCGAACAATGACCACGTAAGCGCGATAATTGCTGCCCATATCGGCCATAATCCGGGGTGATGTGTTGACGGGTAAGTCAAACTCAACCTTC
>JAAFHS010000444.1 GCA_013298485.1 Rhodobacterales bacterium | reverse complement strand
GGTGGGCTACACGAGTGCGGGCACGGTGGAATTCATCGTGGACGGGGACCGCAAGTTCTATTTCCTGGAGATGAACACGCGGCTGCAGGTGGAACACCCGGTGACGGAACTGATCACGGGCGTTGACCTCGTGGAACAGATGATCCGGGTGGCGGCGGGCGAGGCGTTGCCGTTTGCGCAAGACGATCTGAAGATCAACGGCTGGGCGATGGAAAGCAGGCTTTATGCCGAAGACCCGTATCGCAATTTCCTGCCGTCTATCGGGCGTCTGACGCGCTATCGCCCCCCGGTCGAGGGGGCAACGGCCAAGGGGATCGTGCGCAATGATACGGGCGTGTTCGAGGGCGGCGAGATCAGCATGTTCTATGATCCGATGATTGCGAAGCTGTGCACCTGGGGGCCGGATCGTGCCACGGCGATTGCGGAAATGCGCATGGCCCTTGATACGTTCGAGGTGGAGGGGATCGGGCATAACCTGCCGTTCGTGGCGGCCGTGATGGACCATCCGCGTTTTGTGGCGGGCAATATCACGACGGCGTTTATTGCCGAGGAATACCCCGACGGATTTCAGGGTGCCACGCTGGATGCGGGCACCTTGCGGCGCATGGCGGCGGCGGCGGCGGCGATGCACCGGGTGGCGGAAATCCGGCGGACACGGATTTCCGGCACGATGGACAATCACACGCGGCGGGTGGGGGATGACTGGGTGGTGTCGATTGCAGGCGTGGATTATGCGCTGACGATTGCCGCGGACCCTGCAGGATCAAGCGTGCGCTTTGCGGAGGGGCCTGCGGTCAGGGTGGAGAGCAACTGGACACCGGGACAACCCCTGGCGCGGCTGATGGTGGATGGGGCGGCGCTGGTGATGAAGGTGGCGAAGATCCCGATGGGGTTCCGCCTGCGGCACCGGGGGGCCGATCTGCGCGTGCATGTGCGCACGCCGCGTCAGGCGACGCTGGCTGCCCTGATGCCGGAAAAGGCCGCCCCCGATACCTCGCGCTTTCTGTTGTGCCCGATGCCGGGGTTGATCGTGCGCATCAACGTCGGCGTGGGGGATGAGGTGCAGGAGGGGCAGGCGCTGGCGACGGTGGAGGCGATGAAGATGGAAAACATCCTGAAGGCCGAACGCCGGGGGGTGGTGAAATCCATCACAGCGGTGGCAGGGGCCAGCCTGCGGGTGGATGACGTGATCATGGAGTTTGAGTGATCAGCGCCCCGCGGGGTTCCGCTCCAGCACTTCCTGGCGGCGGGAGGGGAATTTGTCGATGGCATTGGTGATCTCGCGCAACTCCCACGGCAGGGGTTTGCGGATCACAGCGGTGCCGTCCTTTTCGACGATCACCATCGAAAAGCCGCGCGGGCGGAATTTGCGCCGTGCTTCGGTGCGCGCGGCGGGGTCGGTGTCGACGATCCACAAGGTGTCGCGTTCGGCCAAGGCTGCGGGGTCGCGGGCCAGAAGCTCCATCTGGCGGATGAAGTTGGGGTCCTGGGGGCTGTCGGCAAAGACGATGACGGCGCGGTTCACGTAAAGCAGATCGGCCAGCGTGACATCTGCGGCATCTATCGGGCCTTGCGGGATGGTTGCGACTTCGGTCTGTGCAAGGGCTGCCATCGGGAAAAGCATGGCAAAAAGAAACGACAAAATCAGTTTCATGGCACCTCCGTTGCAACATGATATAGGGGGCTTGGGCGACAAGGGGAAGGACGCAGAATGACCGGTGATCTGGCGAAGTGGCAGGCGCTTGCGACCGCCGAGTTGAAGGGGGCCGCCCCGGACAGCCTGATCTGGCACACGCTGGAGGGGATCGCGGTCAAACCGTTGTATACCACCGCTGACCTCGCGGGGCTGGCGCATATGGGGGGCGTGCCGGGGGCGGCCCCGTTCACGCGCGGGGTGCGCGCCACGATGTATGCAGGCAGGCCCTGGACGATCCGGCAATATGCAGGCTTTTCGACGGCCGAGGAAAGCAATGCCTTCTACCGGACGGCGCTTGCGGGGGGGCAGCAGGGCGTATCCGTGGCCTTCGATCTGGCGACGCACCGCGGCTACGACAGCGACCATCCGCGCGTGGTGGGCGATGTCGGCAAGGCGGGCGTGGCGATCGACAGCGTCGAGGATATGAAAATCCTGTTCGATGGCATCCCGCTGGACCGTATTTCCGTGTCGATGACGATGAACGGGGCGGTGATCCCGGTGCTGGCCGCGTTCATCGTGGCGGGGGAGGAGCAGGGGGTGCCGAGGGCGGCGCTGTCGGGGACGATCCAGAATGACATTCTGAAAGAGTTCATGGTGCGCAACACCTATGTCTATCCGCCGGAACCGAGCATGCGGATCGTCGCGGATATCATTGAATATACGGCAAAAGAGATGCCGAAGTTCAATTCGATCTCGATCAGCGGCTATCACATGCAAGAGGCAGGCGCGAACCTGGTGCAGGAATTGGGCTTCACCCTTGCCGACGGGCGCGAATACGTGAAGACGGCGATCGCGCGGGGCATGAAGGTCGATGATTTCGCGCCGCGCCTGTCGCTCTTTTTTGCGATTGGCATGAATTTCTTCATGGAGGCGGCAAAGCTGCGGGCGGCGCGCCTTCTGTGGCACCGGATCATGACGGAGTTTGGCGCGACCAAACCGGAATCCCTGATGCTGCGCACGCATTGCCAGACAAGCGGGGTGAGTTTGCAGGAACAGGACCCCTATAACAACGTGGTGCGCACGGCCTATGAGGCGATGTCGGCGGTGCTGGGCGGGACACAGTCCTTGCACACGAATTCGCTGGACGAGGCGGTGGCGCTGCCATCGGATTTCGCGGCGCGGATTGCGCGGAACACGCAGCTGATCCTGCAGGAGGAGACGGGGATCACCCATGTCGTCGATCCGCTGGCGGGGTCGTATTATGTGGAAAGCCTGACGGCTGAGATGGCGTCCCAAGCATGGAAATTGATCGAAGAGGTGGAGGCGCTGGGCGGGATGACCAAGGCGGTGGCATCGGGGATGCCGAAGCTGCGGATCGAGGAATCTGCGGCGCGGCGGCAGGCGATGATCGACCGGGGGGATGAAGTCATCGTGGGGGTCAACAAATACCGGCTGGAGGAACAGGCGGAACTGAACA
>JAAFHS010000442.1 GCA_013298485.1 Rhodobacterales bacterium | reverse complement strand
CCTCGGTCACCATCAGCAGCCCGAAGGCGACCGCGCCGATCACCAGCCGCTGCCCGCGCCCGAACCGCTGCCGCAGCACCCGGCCCGCCACCAGCCAGGATAGCCCCAGGATCACCGGCACCTCGACCGCCACCGCCATCAGCGGGCCGATCTGCGGGACAAGGATCGTCACACGCAAGACACCCATTACGAAAGCCGCTGCAAAGACCAGTGCGAAATAGGAAAACGCGGGGGCGAGAAGGACTTGCATCACGGCGGCTTTCTGCAAACATGATCTTGGCGGCATTTGCCGCGACACCCTGATTATATCACGAAGTATCCTGCCGTTTGGCACCCAAGCAAAGGGATTCACCATGAGATTTCTCGCCCTCATCCTTCTGTCCGCCACCCCCGCTGCCGCCGATGATCTGCTGTTCTTCCGCTCGCCCACCGGCAATATCCACTGCCTGATCGCCACTGGTGATTACGCTGTCGCGCGCTGCGACATGCTGCAACTGACGCCCAGCTACACATCGCCCCCGCCCGGTTGCGAGCTGGACTGGGGCAGCACGTTCGAGGTGACGCTGCCCGCCCGCGCAGGCGCGCTCGGCTGCGTCGGCGACAGTGTGATTGACCCTGGTGCCGTTGAATTGGGCTATGGGCAGACCATTTCCCTGGGTGGTTTTGACTGCACCTCCGAACGCAGCGGCATGACCTGTACCAACCCCGCAGGCCATGGCTTTACCATATCAAAGGCCCGCCAACGCCTTTTCTGACGCGGCGGTCCCGATCGCCACCGCCCCATCCCTGCGCATAGACGTGGCGCGGGGTCATTGACTATTCTATCCCCGATCTAGAGTTATACAGCCGTATAAAAGCCGAGGTTGAAATGTCTTCCGCCCTCTCGAACAGCCCGTCGCCACAGGATCTGTGGGAAATGGATCGCCGCACGTCGCTGCATCCCTGGACGAATTTCGGCAGTTTCGCTGCCGAAGGCTCGCTCGTCATCACGCGGGGCGAAGGATGCTGGCTGTGGGATGCGAACGGCAAACGCTATTTCGATGCCGTGGGCGGCCTGTGGTGCACCAATATCGGTCTCGGGCGGCGTGAGATGGCCCAGGCCATCGGCGATCAAGCCGAACGCCTCGCCTTCTGCAACACCTTTGTCGACATGACGAACGATACCTCGGCCCAGCTGTCCGCGCGCATCGCGGCCCTTGCCCCCGGTGATCTGAACCGCGTGCATTTCACCACCGGCGGCTCCACCGCCGTCGATACCGCCGCGCGGATGGTAATGTATTACCACCATTGCCGGGGCAATCCGGGCAAGACCCAGCTGGTCGCGCGGGATTACAGCTATCACGGCTCCACTTACCTCACGCAATCCATCGGCAAACGCCCCGGCGACCGCGTGCCGCAGTTCACCTATATGACCGACGGCATCCATCATCTGTCCGTCCCCAACCCCTACCGCCGCCCGGATGGCATGACGGAAGCGGAGTTCTGCGATCATCTGGTGGCGGAGTTTGAGGGCCTGATTGCCCGTGTCGGGGCCGAAAACATCGGCGGCTTCTTCGCCGAACCGATCCAGGCCTCGGGCGGCATCATCATCCCGCCGGAAGGGTATCTGAAGCGGATGTGGGATGTGTGTCAGGCCAACGATATCCTGTTTGTCGCGGATGAGGTCGTCACCTCCTTCGGCCGGCTTGGCCACTGGTTCGCCAGCCTTGATGAATTCGGCATCCAGCCTGACATCATCTGCACCGCCAAAGGATTAACATCAGGCTATATCCCGTTGGGAGCGCTTATCTTTTCGGATCGTATCTATGATACGATGGCCGCCGATGGCAACCGCTGGTTCACGGCGGGTTATACCTATTCCGGCCATCCCGTTGCCTGTGCGGCGGGCCTGAAGAATATCGAAATCATGGAACGCGAAGACCTGCTCGGCAACGCCGCCCGCGTGGGCAGCTATTTCGAGGATCGCCTGCAGGCCTTCCGCGACCTGCCGCTGGTGGGCGATGTGCGCGCGAAAAAGCTGATGCTCTGCGTGGAAAACGTGGCCGACAAGGCGACGAAAGCGCTGCTGCCGGATGATGCCAACGAGAGCAAACGCATCTCCAACCTGTGCGAGACGATGGGCCTGATCGTGCGCCCCATCGGCCATCTGAACGTAATGTCCCCGCCCTTGGTGATCACCACGCAAGACGTCGATTTCGTGGTCGAAACGCTGGAAAAAGCGATCCGCACGGTGGCCGATGATCTGGTGCGGGATGGGTATCGGGTGGGGTGATCGGCGACCCCGCATTGCGGGGTGAAAACAGTCCAGTGGACTGTTTTCAGCGGATCACGGGCGCGCACGCCTGCGCGCCCCGGGGCGGGGCGTGCGTTCATCCGCCGCAAACAAGACCTACGGCGGGCTTCAGTCCGGCTCTCCCACAGCGATCACGCAATGTTTCAAACTTCTTAACAGCCCCTGTGGATAACTTCTGATTTTTATTGATTTCATTGAATAAAGTTAAAAATTGACAGCCGTCAATTCGCGTACCAGAGCGCCTATCGCATCGCCTGTGCCCCACCACCCTTGACTCCTCCCACCCCCCAATGGCACCACCGCATCACCCCGGATCGGCGGCGTCTCCGGGCCATGTGACGACACCGCATTTCCCAACCGATGGACCCCCAACATGGCCATGGAAGATGCGAAAGACGAAGTTGACGCCGCCTTCACCCGCAAGGGCCAGCGCGGCCTCACCTATGAAAATGCCTTTGGCGGTGCCACGTCTTTCCTGCGCCGCACCTATACCAAAGACCTGACCGGCGCCGAACTCGCCATCACCGGCGTGCCCTTCGATCAGGCCGTCACGCACCGCACCGGCACCCGTTTCGGCCCCCGCGCCATCCGCGAGGCGAGCGCTTTGCAGCCCTACGATCCCCCTTACGGCTGGCCCACCAACCCGCTGGAGGAGATGAGCATCATCGACTACGGCGATGTCGCCTTCGACTACGCCAAGACCAGCGCCTTCCCCCAAACCCTGACCAACCACATTGCCACCATCCTTGCCGCAAACGCGGGCACCATCACCCTCGGCGGCGATCACTTCATCACCCTGCCCATCCTGCGCGCCTATGCCGCCAAA
>JAAFHS010000441.1 GCA_013298485.1 Rhodobacterales bacterium | reverse complement strand
ATGGCGCGATGCGGGGCGGGCCACTGGTCGCGTCCTTCCCGGTTGATCTGTCCGATCAGATCATGCTCGCGACCAGCACGGGCCAGTCGATCCGCGTGCCGGTGGACCAGATATCCTTCCGCTCCCGCTCCGCTGGCGGGGTCAAGGTGTTCAACACCGGGGGTGACGAGGAAGTGGTGTCGGTGGCCCGTGTGGCCGAACAAGGGGATGAGGAGGCTTGAGGCGCAGGTGGACACGGCACCATTGCGAAGCTATCTCGCGGGTTGCAGCACCCCTGTGACCTATGCCAAGGCGGCGCGTGATCTGGGTGGCATCAGGATTAACGAGCTGACGCAACTTCTTGAACGTGCAATGGAAGAGGATGCGCATCTGGGGCTGCCATTCATCGCCGCTCGCGTTATCAGCCGCGCGGGGCCAATACCGGCCCGAGGCTTTTTCGACAAGGCCCGCGCTTTGGGCCGCCACGTCGACGCTCCTGAAACCTTCCACGCAGCCGAACTTGCGGCCCTGAGCCGCCTGCCCTAGAACCGCAGCATGACAGACACCCTTCACATCATCGGCGGCGGCATGGCGGGGGCCGAGGCGGCCTGGCAGGCGGCTGAAATGGGCGTGCCCGTGGTCATCCACGAGATGCGCCCCAAGGTTAGTACATTTGCGCACCGCACGGGCAGCCTCGCGGAAATGGTCTGCTCCAATTCCTTCCGGTCCGATGATGACGAACGCAATGCCGTCGGCCTTTTGCATTGGGAAATGGGGGCTGCGGGCGGGATCATCATGGAAACCGCGCGCGCCCATCGCCTGCCCGCCGGGGGCGCGCTGGCGGTTGACCGTGATCCTTTTGCCGAAAGTGTGACAGCGCGCATCATGGCGCATCCGCTGATTTCCGTATCTTATGAAGAGATTACGGTGCTTCCCGCAGATGGCTACTGGATCGTGGCCACCGGCCCGCTGACCAGCGGCGCGCTCGCCGAAAGCATCCGCACCGAAACCGGAGCAGATGCCCTGGCCTTTTTCGACGCCATCGCCCCGATTGTCTATGCCGAGTCCATCGATATGTCGGTCGCCTGGCTGCAATCGCGCTATGACAAGGGCGAGACGGTCGAAGAACAGCAGGCCTATATCAACTGCCCGATGACGAAAGCGGAGTATGAGGCGTTCATTGACGCGTTGCTCGCGGCCGAGAAAACCGAGTTTCACGCAGGCGAAACGGCGGGCTATTTCGACGGTTGCCTGCCCATCGAGGTGATGGCCGAACGGGGCCGCGAGACGCTGCGTTTTGGTCCGATGAAACCGGTGGGCCTGACGAATGCGCATGCGCCGCAGATCAAACCCTATGCCGTCGTGCAATTGCGCCGCGATAACAAGCTGGGCACGCTGTACAACATCGTGGGTTTCCAGACCAAGATGAAATACGGCGCACAAACCACTGTTCTGAAAATGATTCCCGGTCTACAGGATGCCAGCTTTGCCCGTCTTGGCGGCATCCATCGTAATACGTTCATCAATTCGCCCACGCTGCTGGACGATCAGATGCGCCTGCGCAGCCGTCCCAATATCCGCTTTGCAGGCCAGATCACGGGCGTCGAAGGTTACGTTGAAAGTGCGGCCATGGGACTGCTGGCAGGGCGGATGGCAGCAGCTGAGATCATGGGGCGTTCCCTGCCCCCGCCACCGCATGAGACGGCAATGGGATCGCTGATCCACCACATCACCGGCGGGGCGGAGGCGAAGACGTTTCAGCCGATGAATGTGAACTTCGGCCTCTTCCCCCCGATTGAGGCAAAGGGCGGGCGACGCGGCCGCAAGGACCGCTACAAGGCCTATACGGATCGCGCGAAAAGCGCTTTCAACCAATGGCTTGCGGGGCAATGATCACGCGGTTTGCCCCGTCGCCGACGGGACCTTTGCATCTGGGGCATGCCTATGCCGCCATGGTGGCTTTCGATATGGCGATGGCTGCGGGCGGCACCTTCCTGCTGCGGATCGAGGATATCGATCAATCACGCTGCCGCCCGGAATGGGAGGCGCAGATTTATGATGAACTGCAATGGCTTGGCCTGTGGTGGCCCGATCCCGTGATGCGGCAGTCGACGCGGGGCGCGGCCTATGCGGATGCGGTCAATGCGCTGTTTGACCGGGGGTATCTTTACCCGTGCCGCTGCAATCGGCGCGACATTGCAGAGGCCGCATCCGCCCCGCAGGAACGAGCGTCGCCCGTGATGGGGCCCGATGGGATTGTCTATCCGGGCACCTGCCGAGACTGGGGCATTCTGGCCCGGGCGAACGGGGATGATCTGGGGGAATATGCGCTGCGGCTGGATATGGCGCGGGCGGGGTTGATTGTGTGCGAACACCATGTGGCACAGGCGTCAGGCGGCAGTTATTTTATTGATTTTCAAGAGGATGGTCGTGGTCCCGCTGGGCAAAAGGGCCGCATTGAAACATCCCAGGATGCGCTGAAGGCGGCGATTGGCGATGTCGTCTTGGCCCGCCGCGACATGGGCACGTCTTATCATCTGTCTGTCGTGGTGGATGATGCCGCCATGGGCATCACCCATGTGACGCGCGGTGAAGACCTGTTTGAGGCGACCAGCATTCACGTTGTTTTACAACGACTTCTGGGCCTGCCCACGCCCGTCTACCACCACCACCGCCTGATCCGCGATGATGCGGGCAAACGGCTGGCCAAGCGGGATGATGCGCGTGCCCTGTCGAAGTACAGGGCCGAAGGGGCCACACCACAGGATATCCGGCGGCTGGTTGGGCTGGAAGTGTGAACAAAGAATTAACTCTATGGAAAAGGGCCAGATACAGCATCGCGCCTAGATCCGCCCCAAGGCCCCCGGATTTACCCCAAGGCATACCCCGCCCCGCGCACCGTGCGCAGCACGTCTTCGCCGCCCAGCGCCTTCCTCAGCCGCCCGATATGCACATCCACGGTCCGCGTGTCGACATAGATGTCGCGGCCCCAGACCCGGTCGAGCAGTTGCTCGCGGCTCCACACCCGGCCCGGTTTTTCCATGAAGGTGGACAGCAGGCGGAACTCGGTGGGCCCCAGCCGCACTTCCGCGCCCGACCGGTGCACCCGGTGCGTTTCGGGGTCGAGCCGGATGTCAGACCATTCCA
>JAAFHS010000440.1 GCA_013298485.1 Rhodobacterales bacterium | reverse complement strand
CGCGCCGCTCCCAGAACCGCACCCGCGGCCTGCGACAGTGACGCTTTGCAGATCGCGTTCAGGCCATAAAGGCCCCCCGCCCACAGGATCATCTGGATATCCGGGGCCAGCCGTTCGGGCGGGATCATCGGCGAAAAGCTGACGGTGGACACGATGTACTTCGGCACGCCCAGCGGCAGGGCCGCGCACAGATCAAGGGCCAGGTCCGTGCCCATCGACCCGCCCAGCACGATCACCCCATCAAACCGCCCGGCGTCGTACAGGCCGCGTGCCAGCCGCGCCGCCCCCGCGGCCATGACCTGCATCGCGTGGTTTTCGTCACCTTGCGCAACCACCGCATCAATCGCGGCCCCCGCCGCATGCGCCACATCATGCTTCGACCAATCCGTCGCGCGCAAAGGATCGCCCAGCACCGATACATCCATCGTCAGTGCCACACCCCCCTGGCCCCGGATGACTGACGCCAGATATGTCAGCTCTTCATCCTTGGTGTCATAGGTTCCGACAACCAGTATCCGGTCGCCCATGGCGGATATCCCCCAAAACAGTCTCTGTTACAGCTGAATCCAGGCTGTCTTCAGATCGGTATACTTGTCCAGCGCATGCAGCGACTTGTCATGCCCGTTGCCGGATTGCCGCATCCCGCCCAAAGGCACGGTGACATCCGCGCCGCCATAGGTGTTCACATGCACCACGCCCGCCTTGATACCCCGCACCATGCGATGCGCGCGGGACAGATCCGCCGTCCACACCCCCGCCGCCAGCCCGTAATCGGTGCCATTGGCAAGGTGCAGCGCCTCACCTTCCGTCGTGAACGGCGTCACCGCCAGAACCGGGCCGAACACCTCTTCCCGGAACAGGCGGTGCGTGGGCGCAACACCGGTGATCACGGTCGGGTCCATGTAATAGCCCCCCGTGGCCTCATGCGCGCGATGGCCGCCCAGAATGATCTGCCCGCCTTCGGCCATGGCATCGCTGACAAAGCGCAGGTTCCCTTCCAGCTGCCGCAGGCTGTTCACCGCACCGATCTGCGTTTGCAGGTTCAGCGGGTTCCCGACGACCATCTTTCGTGCTTCATCCGCCAGCATAGAGACGAATTCATCATGCGCCGTCGCTTCGACCAGCAGCCGCGATCCGGCCACGCAGACTTGCCCCGCATTGCGGAAAATCCCAGCCGCCGATACTTTCGCCGCCTGCGCAAGGTCCGGCGCATCGGCAAAGACGATGTTGGGCGACTTGCCCCCCAGTTCCAGAAAACACCGCTTCAGGTTCGATGTCGCCGATGCCGCGAGCAGCCGCCGCCCCGTCGCCCCCGACCCCGTGAACACCAGCACATCCACATCCATCGACAGCGACAGCGCCTGCCCGGTCACCGCCCCCGGCCCCGTGATCACATTCAGCACCCCGGGCGGCAGCCCCGCCTCCAGCGCCAGTTCCGCCAGCCGCAGCAGTGCCAAAGATGCTGTTTCCGCAGGTTTCAACACCACCGAATTGCCCATGGCCAGTGCGGGCGCCAGTTTCCACGCCCCGATCATCAGGGGGAAATTCCACGGCACAATCGCCCCCACCACGCCCACAGGCTCGCGCGTGACCATTGCCAGTACGTTCTGCGGTGTGGGGGCAACCTCACCCATCACCTTGTCGATGGCCTCGGCATAATACCGGAAGGTCGCTGCCGCACTGCCCGGCTCGGCCTTCAGGGCCATCGCCATCTCGGTTCCGTTGTCCCGCACGCCCAGAACGGCAAGTTCGAGACTGTTTTTGTCAATCAGATCGGCCAGCCGATGCAGCACCGCCTTGCGTGCGGCGGGGGCCGCGCGTGACCAGACCCCCGCTTCAAACGCCGCACGCGCCGCAGCCACCGCGCGATCCGTATCCGCGACACTGGCACTTGCAATCACTGTCAGGTGCTGCCCGGTGATCGGTGTGATCACATCCAGCGGCGCATCCTGCCCCTCGATCCAATTCCCCCCGATCAGCAGCCTGCCGGGGGTCACAGCCTCGGCGGCCAGTGCATCAATTGTTTTCTGATCCGGCGTCATGGATTGACCGGCCTTCCATCGGTTCGGCGTGCCTTCAGCCAACCCCGGAAGGTGAAGAAAATCAGCGCCGCCATGGCCACCACCATGATCGCCGAAATCGGTCGCGTGATAAAGATCGTCATGTCGCCGTTCGCCCCGCCCAGGGCCTGCCGCATCCGCCCTTCCACAATCGGGCCCATCACCACACCCAGCAGAATGGGGGTCAAGGGCCAGCGGTGGCTGCGCAAGGTGTACCCCAGCACTGCGAAAACCATTGCAATCCCGACGTTGGAAAAGCTGTAATTCGTAGCATAGGTCCCGATCAGGGACAGGGTCAGGATCACCACACCCAGGAACCGCTTGTTCACCAGTGCCGCCTTCGCAATCAGGTTGGTGGCCAGCAACAGGAAAATGATGATGACGATATTCATCAACAGCAGTGTCCAATACAGACCTGCCACAAATTCCGGCCGGTCGATGAACAGCTGCGGCCCGGGGATGACGTTATGCACCAGAAACACCGCCAGCATCATCGCCGTCAGCTCCTCCCCCGGAATCCCCAGGGCCAGCATCGGGATCAGGGCGGCGGGCGGAACGGCGTTGTTCGTCGCCTCCGACACGATGATGCCTTCGGGTGCGCCTTTGCCGAAGAGATGCCCTTCGGGCGAGAATTTCTTGGCCACCGTATAGGTCACCTGCTGCGCCAGAAATTCACCCACACCCGGCATGATGCCGCAGATGATGCCAAAGGCGGACGATCCGTAAAGCGTGCGCTTGTACTTGAACACCTCCATGAAGCCCTGAAAGAAATGCCCTTTCAGCTGCACCACCGGCTGATTGTCGGTGCGCGAGGTCAGCTGCACAAGTGCCTCTGACATGGCGAAAAGACCGATCACCATGGGCACAAGGGGAATACCGCCCAGCAGAGATGGCAACCCGAAACTGTAGCGTTGCGTGGAATAGGCGGTCTCGATCCCCACAGTGGCCAGAAACAGCCCGAAGGCCAGCGCCGCCGTCGCCTCCACCCGCCGCCCGCCATTGCCGACGATCACCAGCACCAGTGCCGCAATCGCCAGCATCGCAAATTCGGCAGACCCGAAGTATTT
>JAAFHS010000439.1 GCA_013298485.1 Rhodobacterales bacterium | reverse complement strand
TTGCCGCGCCTTTCCTGACGGGCCGGGCAGCCTTTGCGACCGAGGACAATCAGGGGCCCGTCCGAAACAACATCTCGGCGTTCCGCACCCATGAGTGGCAGGACCACTTCGACTCGCTTGGGGTGGGGGTTATCATCTCTGACACCACGGCCAAGGTTCTCCAGCACTGGACGAGCGATGGTCAGATGTTTCTCTACCCCACTTCGGTTCCGCTGTCGGATGAATTGACCCGGCGGGGATATACCGAGGTCGTCGAGAAGCGGGAAAACCCGAGCTGGGCTCCGACACCCTCGATGCGGGAGCGCAACCCGGAATGGCCAGCCTTTGTGCCAGGAGGCGATCCAACAAATCCGCTTGGCACCCGCGCCCTGTATCTCTCGTGGCAGTACTACCGGATTCATGGTACCCACGATACGCGCAAGATCGGTCGCCGCTCGTCGAACGGCTGTATCGGGCTTTACAACGAGCACATCGAAGAAGTGTTCGATCGCACGCCGGTCGGAACGAAAGTCAAGCTGATCTGAACAGATGAGAGCGACAGCAACCCCATTGGCCCTCCCGCAAAACCTGCTTGTACGCAGGCTGTTGCGTTTCGCGTCGATGTGGCTTCTGACTGTCGCTCTGGTCATGGGCTTGGTGTTGGGACAATCTGCTGAAGCAGCGTCTGGCAACGAGCATCATTCCGGCCCCACCGTCGAGGCTGCCGATACCCCCGAACAGCAATCTTCGGTAACGCCTGCCTGCCATCCCGGCGTCATTTGCACAGCGTTCGTTTTGCCAGATGCTCTGGCATCGATACAGCCCACGGCCGTTCCGGCTGTGCTTCAGCCCGACGCTGAGCAGTCGCAACGCCGTTTTGGCGGTCCGGCCATCACACTTCCTCCCCCGCGAACCCTGACCTGACAGTCGGGCCGAACGATTGTTCGATGACCAGACGAGCCGGTTTGAAAGACTGGCTCAGGTTAGACCCTTTCTCAGCCTGACTCCAGAATTCGTCCCAAGCTGTGACCTGCCTGACCGGCAGGGTGCAGCCAATGATCAACAACAAGAAACCAAGGGCAGTCAGGCAGATGAAATCTCAATGGACGGGCGCGATCGCGCTTGCCGCTTCCGCCGTCGCGGCAGTGGCACTGGCACATACGGGGGCGACGGGCGTCGTCCTGGACCGAATGAACGGAATGACGGCAATGCGCGACACCATCGCCGAATTGGCACCGATGATGCAGGGCACCGTGCCCTACGACACCTTCATTGTGTCTGAAGGCGCCAGCGTCATTGCAAGTCATGCGGGTGGGACGATGCTGTCGCTCTTCCCTGAAAACAGCCTTGAAGGCACCACCTATGCCAAGCCGGAAATCTGGGCCGATTGGCAGGAGTTCGCGGCCCTCTCCGAAGAACTGAAGGCCTATGCCGACGCCTTGGCCGAAGCAGCCCCGAACGGTCTCGAGCCTGCGAGTTCGCCAGATGGCGAGATGGCTGGCATGGATCACTCGGCCATGGGCATGACCGGAACACCGCAACCGGCGCAGGGCTTCACGATCGCGGAATTGATGGGATACGGAGCGGCTTCGGAAAAGATCGCGGTGACACGAGGGACATCGGACCCGACAGTTTTGGAGCTTGATCTGACGACACTGGCGGCGGACGACCTCTTCAACCGGATCAGCGCGACATGCTCTTCCTGTCATGCACAGTTTCGTGCGGGCCGGAACTGACCATGCGAGGTTTGATCCGGCTTTCCTTTGTCTTCCCAGCCATCGTGGCAGGTATAGGTGCCGGAGTGTTGGCACTGTGGCCGATCGGGGAGGTCGAGCCCGCGAGCTTCCCTTCCGGCGATGCCGAACGTGGGGCCTATCTCGCGCGCGCAAGTGGCTGCGTGTCCTGTCATACCAACTCGGCCGCCAAAGGATTGGCGCTCGCGGGAGGTGCGCCTCTTGACACTCCCTTCGGCACCTTCGTGCCACCGAACATCACCCCGCATAGGGAGGCCGGGATCGGGCGCTGGACCGTCCAGGATTTCGCCAAGGCGGTGCGCCAAGGGGTGTCGCCCGACGGAGACCCCTACTACCCGGTTTTCACCTACTCTTTCTACGCCGGTTTTACCGATCAGGACATTGCCGACCTCTGGGAGGCGTTCCGCACCGTCCCGGCTGTTGGCGATGCAGCCCCACCCCACGACGTCGGCTTTCCCTTCAGTTTCAGATCGGGACTGAAGCTCTGGCGCGCGGCCTACCTTGATACGCCTGATACGGACGCACTTATGGGCACGTCTTCCCCGTGGAACCGCGGACGGCAACTGGTCGAGGGGGCTGCACATTGCGCTGCCTGTCACACGGGCCGGACCTTGGCAGGGGGACTCGATGATGGCGCCCGCTTTGCCGGGAACGACAGCCTTCCAGGGGGCAGCAAAGCACCGCCAATTCTGAGCGACGTTCTCCTCGCAAAAGGTTGGGGCGTTGCGAACCTGGCTTACGCGCTTCAGTCCGGAATTCTGCCCAACGGGGATGCTTTCGGCGGAAGCATGGCCGAGGTCGTGGCTGAGGGCACGTCCTTTTTGAGCGATGCTGACCGCGAGGCCATTGCCACCTATCTCCTCGACCCCGAAGGCACGGGCGACATTCCTGCGCCCGCACCGACGCCGATCGAGACCCCGATGGCTGGAATGGATCATTCACAGATGGATATGGGAAATGGGAACTAGAGCGCTTGCCCTCATTCTCGCCTTGGGCGTTGCCGTCTTCGTCGGTGTCTTCATCTGGACGACCGTCTGGACCCTCGATGCGCGCGACACGATCTCCGCTGATCCATCGGTGACAGCCGAAGTGTCTGAAGCGTTTTCGGACGGACGGATGGACGTCCAGGTCTATGCGCTCGGTGGTCGTGACGTTCGGGTCGAAATCCAGTTCATGCCCGATACTGACGCCGGCGCAGCTGCCGGCATGCGGCCAGTTGTGAACTTTGCGATGGTCGACATGCACATGGACGGCATAGCGCCGCCGCTTCAGCTGGTCGAGGCAGGCGTCTGGCGCGCCGACGTGGAGCTGCCGATGGCCGGTCGTTGGGTCGTCAGTGTGGGCTTTGGTGAAGAGTTTGCAGAGGTCGAGTTTGATGCGCGATAACCCGGGTCCGG
>JAAFHS010000045.1 GCA_013298485.1 Rhodobacterales bacterium | reverse complement strand
GCCCGGATCAGGGCCAGCACCGGCGCATCATCGCGCGGCCAGACGGGAACCAACCCTGCGGTGGCAAAGGCCGCATCAAACGCGCCCGTCAGCCGCACGGCAGGCGATGCGAGCATGCCGATCCGCCCCTTTGGCAACGCGGCCACCGTGGCGCTGCGCATGTCCAGAAACGGCAGTGGCGTCGCATCGGCAATCTGCGGCGCATAGGCATGCGCGGTGTTGCACGGCATCGCCAACGCCATCGCACCTGCGCTGTGCAAATCCCGCGCCATTTGCGCCAGAACCGGGCCGGGGTCATCCCCCACCCCGTCGATCAACCGCTTGATCCGGCTTGGCACCGCCGGGTTTTGATGCACGATCAACGGGATATGGTCGGCGTCATCACGCGCGGCCACGGCAGCCATGACCTTTTGCATCAGCAAAATCGTCGCCTCCGGCCCCATCCCCCCGATGATGCCAACCGTCTTCATGCGTGCGGCAGCACATGGGTGTAGCCCGTCAAACCAATCGCCCCCCCGGTATGCAGGAACACGATCCGCTCGCCCTTCTTGAAATGCCCCTTGCGGCAAAGATCAATCAGCCCCGCCGCCCCCTTGCCGGAATAGACCGGGTCCAGCAAAATCGCCTCAGTGCGCGCAAAGATATCAATCGCCTCCAGCGTGCTGTCCGCCGGGATGCCATAGCCCTGCCCGATATAGTCGCAGTTCGCCACCACATCGGCGCGCGCCACCACCGACCCGATCCCCAGCTTCGCCTCTGTCAGCTGCGCCAGCTTGAAGACATTCTCTTCCTGCTTTTCCTTTGGCGCGCGCACCCCGATCCCCAGCAGCGGCAGCTGCGCATGCAGCGCCTTCAACCCCACGATCAGCCCCGCATGCGTTCCCGCCGATCCCGTCGCCGTCACCATGTGATCGAACGCAATCCCTCGTTCCACCATCTGCCCCAGCAGTTCCAGCGCGCAGTTGACATAGCCCAGCGCCCCCGTCGCGTTCGACCCGCCCCCCACGATGGCATAGGGCTTGCGCCCCTCCGTCGTCATCCGGTCGGCCACCGCGAACATCTCCGCATTCATGTCCAGCCCCGGCCCGCGATGTTCAATCGTCGCCCCATGCAAAACGTCCAGCAGCACATTGCCGTTCAGGCGGTAGTTCGGCTCGTTATACCCTGTGCGATCCTCCAGCAGGATGTGGCAATCCATCCCCAGCTTCGCCGCCGCCGCCGCCGTCTGGCGCGCGTGATTGGATTGCGTGGCCCCCTGCGTCAGCACGATATCCGCACCCATCGCCACCGCCTCGGCCATCAGGAATTCCAGCTTGCGGGTCTTGTTGCCCCCGGTCGACAGCCCCGTGCAATCATCCCGCTTGATCCAGATTTCCGGCCCCAGCATCGCCGACAGGCGCGGCATATGCTCCAAAGGCGTCGGCAGATGGCCCAGGCGGATACGGGGAAAACGCGAAAGCTGCATGGTCAAGTCCTTTGATCTTCCTCTGTTTCCAACTATCCCACGGGGGTCCGGGGGTGTGAAACCCCCGGCGGCTGGCCAAGGGTGATATCCTTCAACCACTAACGCACGAACTTCTCCAGCCGGATATCGGCCGTGCGCGCATGGCCCTCCATCCCCTCGACCCGGCTGATATGCGCCGTCACCGCCGCCAGCCGCGGCAGCGCTTCCGCCGTCACCCGCTGCCATGTGACCGTTTTCACGAACTTATGCACCGAAAGCCCCCCTGTATAGCGGGCCGCCCCCGATGTTGGCAGCACATGGTTTGTGCCCGCCGCCTTGTCGCCAAAGGCCACCGTGCTTTCCGCCCCCAGAAACAGTGATCCATAGGCCTGCAGCCGCCCCTTCCACCAGTCAAGATCACCGGCAGATGTTCCGGTGCCAGCCGGTCTGCCACGGCCGCCATGGCCTCGCGCCCCTCGCACAGGATGATCTCGCCCAGCGCCGCCCAGGCCCCCTCTGCCGCCGCCCGGTTCGGCTGCGGCAGGTCCGCCGCGAAGATCGGCACCAGCCGCCCCACATCTGCCGCAAGCGTCGCATCATCCGTCACCAGCCAGACCGGCGAGTTTGTCCCATGCTCCGCCTGCCCCACCAGATCCCAGGCCACCACCTCCGGATCGGCCGTCGCATCCGCGATCACCATGCTGTCCGTCGGCCCCGCCACCATGTCGATGCCCACGCGGCCGTAAAGCAGCCGCTTCGCCTCTGCCACGAACTGATTGCCCGGTCCGACCAGGATATCTGCGCGCGGCAGGCCGAACATCCCGAACGCCATCGCCGCCACACCCTGAATGCCGCCCAGCGCCAGCACCCGGTCCGCTCCGCACAGACGCAGCGTATAGAGGATCGCATCCGGAATACCGGCAGGCGCACCGCCGCGCGGCGGCGAGACGGCCGCGACATGCGCCACGCCTGCGACCTTGGCTGTCGTCACCGTCATCATGGCGCTCGCGATATGGCTGTACCGCCCCCCCGGCACATAGCAGCCCGCCGCCGACACCGGGATCAGCCGCTGCCCCGCCACAAGACCGGGGCGCAGTTCCACCTCGAACGGCTGCAGCGAGGCGCGCTGCGCGCCGGCAAAACGCGCGATGTTGTCATGCGCATAGGCGATGTCGTCTTTCAGGGACTGCGGCACCCGCGCGCAGGCCGCATCGATCGCGGCCTCGGGCACCACCACCTCACCCTCGAACCGATCAAGATCGCGCGCCATGCGCGTGGCCACGGCCTCCCCCCCCGCCTCCAGTTCCGCCAGCATCGCCGCCACGGACTGCGTCAGGTCCGCCCCTGCGACAGGGTCGGCGGCCGCGCCGCGCTTAAGGTAGGTCTGGGTCATGGCCTGCACGCCTGAAAAAATGATCGCGGATGATCCAACGCCAAGCCAGGCAGGCTGACAACGGACAAGACTGTCATTCAACAAAACTGAATACAATCTTCCATTCATATTAATGACGCCACGCACCCCCCGCACCATGACATACGGGGCGCATTATACCGCAGGTTTAGAACCTCTGCCCTGCTGGTTTATGCGCCTAGACCGTTTGACCCAAGGCTTTCGACCCTGCGTTTATTGCGGCCTCCTGACCCCCGGGTTTACGCAGGATGTTACAAAAAATTCACTGTGCCGTTACAAAAGGTTCACACAATGATTGACCAGCTTCCCAGTACGGAAACCGCAATGCGCTTTGGTATCAATGTCTTGTCGATGTTGATCCTTGTCTTCGGGCTGTACTATCGCCGCTACCGCGACAAGGAGCTGGTGACAGCGGCATCCATGTTCAACGTCTTTGTCTTCGGCGTGCTGACCGTGCTGTCATCCGTGGAATTCAGCATCACCGCAGGGTTCGGGCTATTTGCCATCCTCGCCCTGTTCACCTTGCGATCCGAACCGATCAGCAAGATCGAAATCACCTATTTCTTCGGGGCCATCGCCATCGCCGTCATCTGTTCTGTCATCGGCACAACCCTGCCCTTTGTGGCCGCCGTCGCCGCCGTCGTCATCTTCAGCGCCTATGTGCTGGATCATCCGCTGATCCTGCGCTCGGCGGATGGCGTGAAAATCACGCTCGACAAGATCGACCATGATGCCCTGTCGAACCCCGCACGCATGAGGGCCGACCTGTCCGCGCGGCTGGGCGTCGACGTCATGTCCTATCAAATCACCGCGCTGAACTACATCAACGACATGGCCAGCATCAATGTGTTTTACCGCAAACCCCGCACCGGCCTCCGGCAGGGCAAGGCATGACCATGGATCATCACATTGCCACGACCCTCTGCGCATTCAGGCCGCTCTCGCTCGCCGCACTGAATGCCAAGGCCGCCATGCTGGAGCGGCAGGATAACAAATACATCCTGCCTGCAGGCCACCTGCGGCCCGCCCTGCATCTGTTCAGCCGCCACTTCGACGTGCTGGAAATCGGCGGTAAACGCGCCTTCACCTATGCCACGCAGTATTTTGATGATGCGGATCAGCGTGCCTATTACGACCATCATCAGGGGCGGCGCAAACGCGGCAAGGTGCGGGTGCGCTCCTATCTCGATGCGGGCTTCAGCTATCTGGAGGTCAAGCTGAAGGATATCCGCGATGTCACCGTGAAACGGCGTCTGCGGGTCGATTATGGCATGGCGGTCCTCGACGGGGGGGCGGCGGCCTTTGTCGACACCTGCTTTCACGATCAGTACGGCACGGCGTTCGGTCGCCTGCTGACCGCCGCGATCGGCATGAATTATGACCGGATCACGCTGGTCGCCAAAGACGGGGGCGAGCGGATGACCATCGACACGGGCCTGCGCTTTTCCACCGACCGCATGACCTGCGATGTCGCACCGGACATGTTCATCATCGAAACGAAATCCGCACGCGGCAACGGGATCGCAGATAAGATCCTGCGCGGGCTGCATCTGCACCCAACGCCGCGCTGTTCCAAGTACTGCATCGGCATGGCGGCCTTGGGTCAGGTGACGCAGCACAACCGCTTTCTGCCCGCCTTGCGCCGGTTGCACCTGACGGGCATGACCCGCACTGCAACACACCGCTTCGCGGCGGCACTGGCCTGACGTGGCAGCACCAGGCCGCGCGGCAGGGGTATCAGACGATCTCGACCCGGTAGCTTTCGATCACCGGATTGGCAAGCAGCTTGTCGCACATCGCGCGCGCAGCCGCTTCGGCCATGGCCGCATCGGTTTCGGCCAGATCAAGCTCGATCACCTTGCCCTGCCGCACGCCAGTCACGCCCGCAAACCCCAGGGTCCCCAACGCATGGCGCACCGCCTCCCCCTGCACATCCAGAACGCCGGATTTCAGCATGACAGTGACACGGGCTTTCATCGGGGCCTCCGGGGCAGATAGGTGTCACGTGGCTTTAGCGGGCTGGTGTCCGCGGGGCAAGAGGGCTGGAGGTCTGGTTGGCGGCCTGAGCCGCCCTTCACGTCGTGACCTGACAGAGGGTTGCGCCCGACCGCCGGGTGGGCGAGCGGTGTCAGTTCTGGATGCTTTATGGTCCAGCCCCCCCGCAGAAATTCAAAGCACTGGCGGCGGTGATGCGCCCGCCCGATGGGGGTGATGACCGATCAGAAATCCCCCAGAGGGGGATTTCCGCGAAGAACGCCCGGCCCTTGGCCGGGCCGGGAGGCGGGCGCGGCCCGGCGGGCTAAAGCCCTCGATTCCGGGCCAAGGCGGGACTGCTGGAATGCCCGCCCCGTTCCGCAAAACCGCCACCGCCCCGCCTTCAGTTGATCAGCGTCGGCTTCACCGCATGCGTCACGTTCGTCGGCAGCACGCCCAATCTGCGCGCAAGCTCCGTATACACATCCGCCAGCGGCCCCGGCTCGCGGGGTGTGCCGTCGCGGTCCACCACTTCGGCCACGCCGCGCATGTCCCACAGGCGGCAGCTGTCCGGGCTGATCTCGTCCGCCACGATCAGGCGCATGAAATCGCCCTCCCAGACCCGGCCCACCTCGATCCGGAAATCCGCGAGCCGGATGCCGATGCCCATCATCACCCCCGACAGGAAGTCATTCACCCTGAGCGCCAGCGCCACGATGTCATCCAGATCCTGCTGGTTCGCCCAGCCGAAGGCCACGATATGCTCCTCGGCCACCAAGGGCGAGTTCAGCTTGTCATCCTTCAGGTAGTATTCCACGATCGGGCGCGGCAGCGGCATGCCTTCCGGCAGGCCCAGCCGTTCGCTCATCTGCCCTGCCGCAAAGTTGCGCACCACGACTTCCAGCGGCACGATCTCGGCCATGCGCACCAGCTGTTCGCGCATGTTGATCCGGCGGATGAAATGCGTGGGCACCCCGATGTTGTTCAGCCCCGTCATGAAGAATTCGGACAGGCGGTTGTTCAGCACACCCTTGCCTTCGGACGCGCCCTGCTGATCTTCGATCACCGCCTCGTCCTTGAAATACTGGATCAGCGTGCCCGGCTCCGGCCCTTCGTAAAGGATCTTCGCCTTGCCTTCATATACCTTCTTGCGGCGTGCCATGGATGCTCCGGGTCAAACGGCCAAAGGGGGCGGTCACACCACCCCCGATCGCTTTGTCCGTGGCTATACGGCAAGGCCCCGCCCCCCGCAAGGCGCGCGCATCGCCCGCGATCTGCAGGATCGATCCGGCCGCCCTGATGGGGTATGATCCCCCCATGGGACGCGATGTCAGCACAACAGCAACGGTTGGCACGAAAACGACGGCGGTGCGCGCGCTGCTCGAACATGATGCCGTGATCCTGCGGGGCGATCTGCGCCAGCGCCTTCTCCGCCATCAGATCATGGGCTGGCAGGCCGTGGGCGATGATCTGCACCTGTCAACCCAAGACGGCCCCGTGATTCTGCATCTGGGCGCGAAAGAGGCCACCGCCTGGGCCCGCGCCCTCGATAAACCCGCACCCAGCCTTGCAGAAAAGCTTGGCCTTGGGCCTGCCACGCGGCTGTGGCTGGCCGCACCGGTCACCGATGCCATCCTCGATGCCGCGGTGCGTGATATCCCGATCACCCCCACCCCACAGAACGCCACCCTGGGGCTGGCGGTGGTGACTGACCCGCAGGATCTGACCGCAGTGATGGCCATGATGGCGGATCATCCCGGCCTTGCCGTCTGGGTGGCGAACGCAAAAGGCCCCAAAGCCGCCGTCGGCGATACCGCCATCCGGACAGCCCTGCGCGCCGCAGGCCTGATCGACACCAAGACCTGCGCAGTCAGCGCGGCCCTCTCGGCCACGCGTTATGCGCGGCGCAAAGGCTAAGCCCGTCCCAGCCCGCCCCTTGCAGCCCCGCCGCCCGAAGGGCATATAACCTGCAACAGACCAGCCAAGGGAGCCGCCCATGACCACCTTTGATGACCGTGAAAACGCGTTCGAGAACAAATTCGCCCATGATTCCCAGATGCAGTTCCGGGCCGAGGCGCGGCGGAACAAGCTCGTCGGTCTCTGGGCGGCCGACCTTCTGGGCAAGACCGGCGATGAGGCCGCCGCCTATGCGATGGAAGTTGTCAGCGCCGATTTCGAAGAGGCGGGCATCGAAGACGTGGTCCGCAAGGTTGCAGGCGATCTCGCGGGCCGCGCAAGTGCCGATGACGTGCGCGCCAAGATGGCCGCGATGCTGCCCGTCGCCAAGGCCCAGCTGATGGATGAAGTCTGAGACCGCTCCCACCCGGTCATCTGATTTTCCATCGCATTTGACCCTTTAACCCGGTCTTTGCCCAAACCCCGTTATCCCCCTGCCTGTGGGATGACATGGGGATGGCAATGCGGATCAGCGCTCTTTCACCGACGACCGGCGCAAATGGTGCGCAGATGGCCCGGCGACTGGCGCTGTCGCTTGCCATTGCCTCGCTGTTTCTGTGGCTGCTGCGCAACCGGCTCGCCGCGATTGATCCGGCGGCGATCATGGCCGGGATCAGCACCACGACACCGGCCCAGTGGGCAGGCAGTCTTGCGGCCACCGCCATCAGCTTCTGGGCCGTAGGGCGCTATGATGCCGCCCTGCACCGCCATCTGGCCACCGGCGTCGCAGGGGCCGAGGCGCGGCGCGCCGGCATGGCCGCCATCGCCATCAGCCAGACCGTGGGTGCAGGGGTCATCACCGGCGCACTGGTACGCTGGCGGCTGCTGCGCGGCGTGTCGCTGTGGCAGGCCACGCGCCTGTCCATCGCCGTCACGCTGTCGTTTCTGGCGGGCTGGGCCGTCGTCACGGGGGTCGTGCTGGTGGCGCTGCCACAGGCACCGTGGCGCGGCTTCGGGGCCGTGGCCCTGCTGCTCGCGGCGGCTGCGGGTCTTGCGGGCATCATCGCACCCCGGTTCCTTGCACGGCTGCATCTGCCGAACGGGATCACCCAACTCCGCCTCATCGCGCTCACTGCGACCGATACGCTCGCCGCCTGCACCGCCCTCTGGCTGCTCATGCCGCCCGATGCCGCACTGCCGCTGTCCGTGCTGCTGCCCGCCTTTCTGCTCGCCCTTGGCGCAGGCCTCATCAGCGGCACGCCCGGCGGCGTTGGCCCGTTCGAGGTGACGTTGCTGGCCCTGCTGCCCGGACAGGCAGAAACGCCGCTGCTGGCCGCGATCATGGGCTGGCGGATTGCAGGCTATGCCGTACCCGCCCTCATCGCCGCCGCCGTCGCCGCCGCGGGCCCCGCGCGCACTGCGCGCGGCCCCAATCCCGATCTGCGCGCCCTACCACCCGCACATGCCACAGCCATCATCCGCGCCGCACACCGCGCCGAGGCGGGCCTTGCCCGTCAGGGGCATCTGCAACTGATGGCCAGCCGCCTTGACGGCGCATGGCTGACAGGGCGCACCCCCCATGCGCTGATCGGGTTCTGGGGCCCGATGGGCGACCGGCAACCCTCGCGCGCCGCCTTGCGTGCCCTCGCGCATCACGCAAGGGCCGAGGCGCGGCTGCCTGCAATCTACAAGGCCAGCGCCCGCAGTGCCGTCACGGCGCGGCAGCTGGGCTGGCGTGTCCTGCCGCTCGGGGCCGAGGCGGTGATGGACCCGGCCCGCTTTGATCTGCGCGGGCCCATCCACGCTACCTTGCGCCGCAAACTGCGGCGCGCGGGCGCTGCGGGGGTGACCACCGCCCCCGGCACCAGGGCCGGCGCGGCCGAGCGTGCGGCGATTGCCCGGCTCTGGGCCCGCGCGCGCAAGGGTGAACGCGGCTTTTCCATGGGCCGCTATGACGAAGGGTATCTGGCCCATCAGGCGGTGTTCGAGGCGCGCCTGAACGGCCGCTTGCTGGCGTTTGTCAGCTTTCACCAGGGTGGCACCGAATGGACGCTTGATCTGATGCGCCACAGTCCCGATGCGCCGGACGGCACCATGCAGGCGCTGGTGACCCATGCGATCCAAAGTGCCGCCGCCGCGGGCGTGCAGCGCCTGTCGCTGGCCGCAAGCCTTGCCCCGCGGCCCCTGCCGCGCCTGATCCGGCGCTGTGCGGCCCATGATGACGCAGGTCTGGCCCGGTTCAAACAGATGTTCGGCATCCGCTGGCAACCGCTTTACCTTTGCGCGCCCGGCTGGTCCGCCCTTGCCCTGGCCGGGGTCGAAATCGCCCGCGCGATTCACCGCCCGCCCCCGCTTGATCCCCATTCGGCGCAAGATCATCATGCGGAATATGCAATTGTCTCTGCGCCCCGCGCATGGCACACGGTCCTGTGATGCACAGATCCCGAGGCCGGAATGAACGATGCTTTGTCAAAACTGCTTGCCAGCCGCGATTGGCTGCTGGCCGACGGGGCCACAGGGACCAATCTCTTCAACATGGGCCTCTCATCGGGTGAGCCGCCCGAGTTGTGGAATGTCGACCAGCCGGACGATATCCGCACCCTTTATAAGGGGGCCGTCGATGCGGGCTCCGATCTGTTTCTGACCAATACCTTCGGCGGCAATGCCAGCCGTCTGAAACTGCACAATGCCCACACCCGCGTGCATGAATTGAACCGCGTCGGTGCCGCCCTGGGGCGCGAGATTGCCGATGCATCGGGCCGCACCGTGATCGTGGCAGGCTCGGTCGGACCAACGGGTGAGATTTTTGAACCCATGGGCAGCCTGACCCACGCCCGCGCGGTCGAGATGTTTCACGAACAGGCCGAGGGGCTGAAGGCCGGGGGCGCGGATGTGCTCTGGGTCGAAACCATCTCGGCGGTCGAAGAATACAAGGCCGCGGCCGAGGCGGCGTCGCTTGCAGGCATGCCCTGGTGCGGCACGATGAGCTTTGATACCGCAGGCCGCACGATGATGGGCATCACCTCGGCCGCGATGGCCGACATGGTCGAAACCCTGCCCCATCCCCCGATTGCTTTCGGCGCCAATTGCGGAGTCGGCGCGTCCGATCTGATGCGCACGGTACTTGGCTTTGCCACTGCGGGCACGGTGCGACCCCTGATTGCCAAGGGGAACGCGGGCATCCCGAAATACCATGATGGTCATATCCACTACGATGGCACACCAGACCTGATGGCCGAATATGCCGTCCTTGCCCGCGACGCAGGCGTGCGCATCATCGGCGGCTGCTGTGGCACCATGCCCGAACACCTGCGCGCCATGCGCGCCGCACTGGAGACCCGCGCACCCAGCAACCGCCCGTCGCTGGAACAGATTACCGAACATCTGGGTGCCTTCTCATCCGCCTCGGACGGCACCGGCGACCAATCGAACGAGCCAAGACGCGAACGGCGCGGTCGGCGCGCATAACCGCACACATCTTCCCTTCTGCACAAATATCCAAAAAAATCCGGCGCGGATCCGGGCTCTTGCCCGGTCCGCAACACGCAACATTCACCGGCGGTTCTTGTCTTGGATCACCTTCAATCTGACTCAGATTGAAGG
>JAAFHS010000438.1 GCA_013298485.1 Rhodobacterales bacterium | reverse complement strand
TACGCCTTCATTTCCGACCTTCTGCATCGCATCCGCGATCTGGCGGCCGATCTCGACCTCGCCATTCGCCGAAATCGTGCCGACCTGCGCCACTTCGGCACTGTCGTTCACGGGACGCGAGGCTTTCTTGATCGCTTCCACGACCTTGACTACCGCCATGTCGATGCCGCGCTTCAGATCCATCGGGTTCATGCCCGCTGCAACGGATTTCAGGCCTTCCTTGATGATCGCCTGCGCCAGCACTGTTGCCGTCGTCGTGCCGTCGCCCGCCTCGTCATTGGTGCGGCTGGCGACTTCTTTCACCATCTGCGCGCCCATGTTTTCGAACTTGTCGGCCAGTTCGATTTCCTTGGCAACCGTCACACCGTCCTTGGTGATGCGCGGCGCGCCAAAGCTTTTGTCGATGACCACGTTGCGCCCCTTTGGACCCAGCGTGACCTTGACCGCATCAGCCAGGATATTTACGCCGCGCAGCATGCGGTCGCGGGCGTCGGTGTCAAATTTTACGTCTTTCGCAGCCATGTTGATAGCTCCTTGAATGGGTTGAAAGTGGCAAGCGTAGGATGGGCAATCTGCCCATCTCTCCTCAGGCGATGACGCCGAGGATGTCGCTTTCCTTCATGATCAGCAGCTCTTTGCCGTCGATCGTCACTTCGGTGCCGGACCATTTGCCGAACAGCACGCGGTCGCCCGCCTTGACTGTCGGCGTGATCAGCTCGCCACTGTCCTTGCGGGCACCGGGGCCCACGGCGATGACTTCAGCCTCGGCAGGCTTTTCTTTCGCGGTATCCGGGATGATCAGACCACCCTTGGTCTTTTCTTCGCCTTCGATGCGGCGGACCAATACGCGGTCATGCAGCGGTGTGAATGCCATCTGGGTCTCTCCCTATGAGTTCCAGGTTAAGTTGGATTAGCACTCAGCAGACGCCAGTGCTAACGAGAGGTCAGTTAGGCATCCGCCGCGTCCGAGTCAACACCGCGCTTGACCAAATTTTGATGACATTTGCCAACCCGGGCCTTGGCAGCGCCGCCCTTGGGTGCCACCTTTAGCCAAAGCAAGATCGGAGCCGTCCATGAAACGCCCTGCATCACAACGATTTTTGGCTGCATTCACCGCGATGTTTCTCGCGGCAACGCCCCTGCATGCCAAATGCGTCGGCGAAAACCTGCTGGATAAACTGCCCGCAACCGAACGCGCCGCCCTCGACGCCCGCGCCGCTGCGGTGCCCTATCCGCAAGGCAACTACTGGCGCGCCACCAGGGGCGGCCAGACCATTACCATCATCGGCACCTATCATCTTGACGATCCCCGCCATGCCGCCACCCGCGCGATCATCGCCCCCGCCATCGCCGCTGCCAGCACTGTCCTCGTCGAGGCCGGACCGGAGGAGGAGGCGCAACTGATGGCCCGCCTCGCCGAAGACCCGGGCGTCATGATGATCACCGATGGCCCGACGCTATTGGAACAGATGCCGCGTGAAGATTGGGATCGTCTGGCCGCCGCCATGTCCGAACGCCAGATCCCCCCCTTCATGGCCGCCAAGTTCCAGCCCTGGTATGTCACCATGATGCTGTCGATCCCGCCCTGCGGCATCGCCGAGATGGTCGATGCGAACGGTCTTGATGCCACGGTCATTGCCGCCGCACAGGAACAGCACATTCCGCTGCGCGCGCTTGAACCCTATGACACCGTGTTCTCCATTTTCGGCGGCATGACATCCGCCGAACAGATCGAGATGATCAACACCACCCTCGCGATGGAACATCAGGCCGTTGATATGTCGATCACCCTCGCCGATGCCTATTTCGCCGAAGACAGCCGCGTGATGTGGGAGTTTCTGAAGGACCAGACGTACGATCTGCCCGGCTACACGCCTGAAAAGGTCGAGGCGGAATTTGCACTGATGGAGGAATCCATGATGTCCGCCCGCAACCGTGGCTGGATTCCCGTGCTGGAAGACGCTGCCAAAGATGGCCCCGCCTTCGCCGCCTTCGGCGCGCTGCACCTCTCGGGCCACGACGGGGTGCTGGCACTGCTGGAACGCGCCGGCTGGCGGCTGGAACGCCTGCCACTGTGAATGGGGGCGATGGGCAGATTGCCCATTCTACAAAACCGTCGTCGCGTAGGATGGGCAATTCTGCCCATCTTCCCCCGCGCAGCCCGTGACATCCGCAATCGCGCCCCCTATACACCGCCCGAAATCCATCTCGAGGCATCCCATGACCACACTCGTTTTCGGCCACAAATCCCCCGACACCGATTCAACCGGATCACCCATCATCTGGGCCTGGTATCTGTCGCAGAACGGCACCCCCGCCAAACCCGCCCTTCTGGGCGAGCCGAATACCGAAGCTGCGTTCATGCTGCGACACTGGGGCCTTGAAAAACCCACCATCATTGCGGACGTGACCGCCGCCGACACTGTTGTCATCGTCGACACCAACAACCCCGCCGAACTGCCGCCTTCCATCAATGACGCCACTATTTCTGCCATCATCGACCATCACATGCTGGTTGGCGGCCTCAAGACCCGCGCGCCCATCGACATCACCATCCGCCCGCTCGCCTGCACCGCCACCATCATGCACGACCTGATGGGCGATGCCGTGCACACCGCGCCCCGCGCGATCAAGGGCGCGATGCTGACCTGCATCCTGTCCGACACGCTGGAATTCCGCTCGCCCACCACCACCCCGCATGACCGCGCCGTCGCGGAATCCCTCGCGCGCGGTCTGGGCATCGACATCCCCGCTTACGCTGCCGACATGTTCGCCGCCAAATCCGATGTGGCGGCGTTTTCCGACGCGGAACTGCTGCGCATGGACAGCAAGGAATACAATATCGACGGGCACGAGCTGCGTATTTCCGTGCTGGAAACCACTGCGCCAAAGGTGCTCCTGGACCGCAAGGCATCCCTTATGGCCGCCATGCCCGGCGTCGCCGCCGCAGACGGCGCTGAACAGGTGATGCTCTTCATCATCGACATCCTGAACGAAGAGGCGACGCTGCTGGTGCCCAACGATCTGGTGAAAAAGATCGCGCAGGCATCTTTCGGCTGCACCGTCACCGGCGATACCGTGGTCCTGCCCGGCATCATGAGCCGCAAAAAGCAGATCATCCCCGCGCTCAA
>JAAFHS010000437.1 GCA_013298485.1 Rhodobacterales bacterium | reverse complement strand
TTTTAAAAGGTCATGTCTTTGATTATAAACGACAAAGTCGAAAATTGACAGCCGTCAATTTTCCCTGTCATTTCCCCGCCAGCGCTGCGATCTGCGGCCGCAGATGCTCCAGCTGATACCCGAATTTCGCGGGCAGCCCCACCAGATCATCGACCGGCATGGTGCCTGCCTGCGACAGCGCCCAGACCACGGATGACCGGTTCCCGCTGGCGCAATAGGCAAACACCGGCCCCGTCGCCGCAGCAATCGCGGCCCCCTGGGCGGTCACATTCTCCATCGTCATCGCCCCCCCGATCACCGGATTGGCGACGAACGTCAGCCCCAGCGCCTCTGCCGCCGCCCGCATCTGGGCAGTGTGCAGATCGCCCGGAATTTCCCCATCCGGGCGGTTGTCGATGATCGTCGTAAACCCCGCCGCCTTGATCGCCGCAAGGTCCGACAGCGCAATCTGCGGTGACACGGCATAGCCGGGGGTAATCTGGCGGATATCCATCGGATGCAGTCCTCTCAACACTCTGGTACGGCTTGCAGCATACCGGTGCAGGCGCATCAGCGAAAGACGGCTTTTGCAATGTAACAGATGGTTGCGGCACCGTGTGGGGTGGTTAAGGTGGCGGTCAACGACAGAAGGGATCAGCGTGACCGATCATGGGCGGATCAGGGCGGACATGCGCGGGGCCACGCGGCTCCTGTGGCTCGATGCGCCGCCGTCCAACATGCTTGCGCCCGCGCTGCGCGCACAACTGATGACGGCCCTGCAAGAGGCACTGGCAGCCCCCGACGTCGCCGCCATCGTGCTGATCGGGCAGGGCCGGGGGTTTTCCAGCGGCTGCGATCTGACCGAACTGGGCCATCAGGCCGCACCCAGCATGGCTGACCTGGTCCGGCTGATCCTGACTGCGGAAAAACCAGTGGTGGCGGCCCTGCACGGTGGCACTTTCGGTGCTGCCGCCGAACTCGCCCTCGCCGCGCGGGCGCGTGTCGCGGCCCGCGATCTGCGCTTTGCCTTGCGCGATGTGCTGGCGGGCCATCTGCCGAGCGCCGGGGCCACGCAGACCCTGCCGCGGCTGGTCGGTGGTGCTGCGGCCCTGCGCCTGATCGGACAGGCCGCGGTGGTCACGGCGGCCGAGGCGCTGGCACTGGGGCTGGTCGATCAACTGGCCGATGGTGATCTGGCGGACGCCGCCGTGGCCATAGCCGCATTGCCGCTTCCGGTCGACCGTGACGCCGGTTTGCGCGACGGGCGCGCCTATCAGGCCGCGATCAAGGCCGCGCGGGAAACGGGTGGCGGATTGCTCAGCACAAAACTGGTCGATTGCATCGAAGCGGCACAGCTTTTGCCCTTGCTGCAGGGCCTGGATTTTGAGGCCGAGGCGGTGGCAGAAGTGGCCGCCGCACCCGAGGCCGGGGGTCTTCGCCATGCGATGCTGGCCGAGATGCGGATGGCCGCTGATCTGACAGGCGGGACCAGCGTCGATCACATCGGGTTCTGGGGGGCGGGTACCTTGCCGCTGATCTGGCCTGCGCTGCATCGCGGGCTGGCCGTGACCGTCGCCGATGATGATCGCACAGCACTGGTGGCAGCCTTAGAAAAAGTGGCCCTCGCCCAGGAAGCAGAGGTGCAGGCGGGCCGTCTTGACCGCGCCGTCCGCGATGCCGAATGGGCACGCCTGACCCCGGGGGTGGAGGCTGCAGCACTGGCGGGGCTCGGTCTGATCATCGCGGCAAAACCGGGTGCCGCAGGACCGGTCCTGCGTTTGGGGGGTGCGGATGACGGGCCAGGCCTGCTGCTGGTCGCCCCCGCTGTGGCAGAGCTGCAACTGCGGCCCGATGACCGGGCGTTGGGTCTGACGGCGGCGGCGACATTGCGGCGGATGGGGGTCAGGCTGGCCGTGACCGGGCCTGTACCACGCGCGGGCGTGGTCCGGTCCCTGATCCGCGCCGCACATCTGGCACTGACCGTGCTGGCAGCCCAAGGTGTGTCCACTGCGGCCTTGTCGGATGGCATCAAGGGCTGGCTGAAAGTGCCCGTGCCGGATGCTGCGGGCGAGGTAACGATGCCACGGGCCGAGGTGATGCAGCGGGTGCTGGCGGCGATGGCGGCGGAAGGTGCGCGCTGTCTGGCGGCAGGCACCGTGCGGCGGGCGGGGGACATCGATGCGCTGGCGATTGCAGCCCTTGGCGTCCCGCGCAGCCTTGGCGGGCCGATGTTCCGCGCCGATCAACGCGGCCTGTTGCTGCTGCGGCGCGACCTGCGCCTCTGGCAAACCGAACATCCGATCTGGACACCGCATCCGATGATCGACCAGTTGCTGTCTGACGGAAAAGGCTTTGCGGATTTCCAAGCCTAACTCAGAACAATGCCGACGATCACCATCATCAGCCCGAGTGCCGAGACGGCCAACGCACCAAGATTCCATGTGACAACCCGCTGCAGGCGCGCCTGCATGGCCGGGCCCGACAGGCCTTCGCGTTTGGCGCGCATGGCCAGGATGACGCAGAAGATCAGACCCCCGACCCCGATCAGCGTCATGACAGCGCCGCCCCAGATGACTGCCGACATCACGTTCCCTCCACCTTACGGATGCCCGCCTATCCCACGGGGGCGGGACGCGATCAAGCGCGTCTTGCCCCGCCGCACCGGGCGCGATAGGGAAGGCGGGTTCACCCTGAAGGAGCTGTCTTTATGTCTGATATCACCGCATCCTCGCTTGTCGCCGCCGATGAGCTGCGCCAGTTCATCGAACGCTTTGAACAGCTGGATGCCGAGAAAAAGGATGTCAGCGAACAGCAGAAAGAGCTGATGGCCGAAGCCAAGGGGCGCGGCTATGACACCAAGGTGATGCGCAAGGTGATCGCGCTGCGCAAGCGGTCTGCCGATGATATCGCCGAAGAGGAAAGTATTCTGGAGCTGTATAAGTCCGCCCTTGGGATGGGGTAATCCCCCGTCCGCAGCTGGCCAGAGACTTGCAAGCCCCACCCCTTAAGGTGCGATGACCGTCACGCCCGGCATCGTCGCGATCAAGGCCACATCGCGTTCGTAGGCTTCGGTCAGTCTGGCGACCAGATCGTCGGTCCAGCCCGGCATGTCGATCTGAACCTCCAACTGATCCGGGCGCGCGAACTTATCAA
>JAAFHS010000435.1 GCA_013298485.1 Rhodobacterales bacterium | reverse complement strand
GTCGCCACACCCTGCACGGCGGCGCCGAGAATGAAGTTCAGCCCTTGTTTTTTGAGGATGCGCTGAAAGGTTTTCGCCACTTCGGCGTCCATGCCGGGGGTGATGGCGTCAAGGTATTCCACCACCGTGACCTCTGTGCCCAGACGTGCATAGACCGAGCCCATTTCAAGGCCGATGACGCCCGCGCCGATCACGATCATGGTTTTCGGGATTTTGCCAAGGGTCAGGGCACCCGTGGAGGTGACGACTGTCACCTCATCCACGGTCACGCCGGGCAGGCTGCTCGCCTCGGAACCCGTTGCGATCACGATGTTTTTTGCGGTGTGGATATCATCGCCGACCTTGACCTGGCCCGCCGCGGGGATGCTTGCCCAGCCCTTGATCCAGGTGATCTTGTTCTTTTTGAACAGAAACTCGATCCCCTTGGTGTTCTGTGCGATCACATCATCCTTGTAGGCGAGCATCCGCGCCCAATCGACCTTTGGCGCACCCCCCATCAGGCCCATTTTTTCAAAGTTTTCATGTACTTCGTGCAGCATATGGGTGGAGTGCAGCAGCGCCTTGGACGGGATGCAGCCGACGTTGAGGCAGGTGCCGCCCAACGTTTCGCGCCCTTCGACCACGGCGACGGATTGCCCGAGTTGGGCCGCGCGGATCGCACCGACATAGCCGCCGGGGCCGGAACCGATGATGATGGTGTCAAAGCTTGCCATGGGTGTGGTCCTTGTGGTGGGCGGTGGAACCGGGGGCTGTCTGCCCCCGGACCCCCGAGGATAGTTGAGAACAGAGGAAGTTACATCAGATCAGGGCGGCGACGATCATTGTAATGGTGGCTGCGAAACCGATGGCCCAGATCACGCTGCGCCATGGCCGCCAGCCGAGGTAGTAGGCAGGGATGTAGGCCACGCGGGCGACGAGGTAGGTATAGGCGGCATATTGGGTGACCGGAGTAGATTGGTTGCCAAGGCTTACCACGACGACGGCGATGGTGAAGAGGATCAGGCCTTCGAAATGGTTGATCAGCGCGCGCTGCAGGCGGGCGGTGGTGACGGACATGGCCCGCGAAGGGGGTTTATCGCGGGCAGAGGAGGTGTAGCCGGGGGTAAGCTCGCGGTTTGCGGGGACGGCGAAGAGGATGAATTGCGCGGCCTGCAACAGGGCGGCAAGGGCGAGGGTGGTGAGTTCGGGGGTCATAGGTTCCTCGTAGGGCGGGCTTCAGACCGCCAAGCGCGATGGATCGGTTGGGAGTGTCGGGCTGAAGCCCGACCTACGGGGTGGGGTGCCTCCACTCCCCCTGCGTGGGGAGGGAGGTGCCGCGTGGCTGCAAGCGTCATCGACCGACCTGAGGGTTGTTGTTCCGCGAGATTGCCGACCGGAGGACTCTGACCTGAACGGCGTCGACTACCAAGCCGGCTAGAAGAACAAACCACACAACGAACGGTCCTGGCGGATGAAGTCCATCGGATGCCCTGATGCCTTGCAGGCCCAGCCAGCAGGCGATCGAGATCACATAAAGATCAAATGCGCGTCGGTAGAGCAGGCCAATGGACCATATCCGCAGAAGAGCCACAACAAGCGAGGCAACTATGATGGTGTTCACAATAGGCGGGGGCAAGCGCGCATCGGGCGATTGTCTGGTCCAGACGAACACAGCGAGGTTGATGAGCATGGTGGCACAAACTGCGACCCATGTGATGGCCCAGATGTCTTTGGCGGTCATCAGCCCTTACCCTCACAAATCCATCAACAGCCGTCGCGGATCCTCCAGCGCCTCCTTGACCCGCACGAGGAACGTCACGGCCCCCTTGCCGTCCACGATCCGGTGGTCGTAGGACAGCGCCAGATACATCATCGGGCGGATCACGATCGCACCTCCCACCACAACCGGGCGGTCCTGGATTTTGTGCATGCCGAGGATGCCCGATTGCGGGGGGTTCAGGATGGGGCTGGACATCAGGCTGCCGTAGACGCCGCCGTTGGAGATGGTGAAGCTGCCGCCCTGCATTTCGGCGATGCTGAGCTTGCCGTCGCGGGCGCGCAGGCCCAGTTCGGCGATCTTTTTCTCGATGGCGGCGAAGCCCATCTGGTCGGCGTCGCGGACGACGGGGACGACGAGGCCGTTTGGGGTGCCGACAGCGACGCCCATGTGGACGTAGTTCTTGTAGACCACATCCTGCCCGTCAATCTCGGCGTTCACCTCGGGGACTTCTTTCAGGGCATGGGTGCAGGCCTTGACGAAAAAGGACATGAAGCCAAGCTTCACGCCATGCTTTTTCTCGAACATGTCCTTGTATTCGTTGCGCAAGGACATGATGCCGGACATGTCCACCTCATTATAGGTGGTCAGCATGGCGGCGGTGTTCTGCGCGTCCTTCAGGCGACGGGCGATGGTGGCGCGCAGGCGCGTCATCTTCACGCGTTCTTCGCGCGCGGCGTCATCGGCGGGCACCGGCGCGCGGGGGACGGGGGTGGATGGTGCGACGGGGGCAGGGGCGACAGCGACCTTTGCCACGTCTTCCTTCATCACCCGGCCATCGCGGCCCGTGCCTGTGACCTGGTCGCGGGACATCCCCGCCTCGGCCATCGCTTTTCTGGCGGCGGGGGCGTCCTCCACATCGCGGGCCACGGGGGCGGGTGCCGGTGTGGCGGCCTCTGCCGCAGGTGCCGCTTTCGCGGGTGCGGCGGCAGCGCCTTCGGTCACGATGGCAAGGCGGGCGTTGGCCGCGACCGTGCTGCCTTCGGGCACCAGGATTTCGGCAAGCACGCCTGCGACGGGGCTTGGCACCTCCACGCTCACCTTATCCGTCTCGAGCTCGCACAGCATTTCGTCCAGGGCAACGGCATCGCCGGGCTTTTTGAACCAGGTGCTGACGGTCGCCTCGGATACGCTTTCGCCCAGTGCGGGCACCATTACGTCGGTCATGATCTTCTCCTTCAGGCGATGGTGAGTGCGTCGTTCACGAGCGCCTCTTGTTCAAATTTATGGCGTGAGGCGAGGCCGGTTGCGGGGGATGCGCTGGCGCTGCGGCCGATGTAAACGGGGCGCGAATGGGTGGCGCCTATGCGTGTCAGCACCCATTCAAGGTTAGGCTCCACAAAGGACCAGCCGCCCTGATTTTTTGGCTCTTCCTGGCACCA
>JAAFHS010000443.1 GCA_013298485.1 Rhodobacterales bacterium | reverse complement strand
TCTACGACAATGAAATCGACACTGAAAATCGCACTGGTGCTGACCACTGCCCTGATTGCACCGCAATTTGCCAGCGCGGAAACCATCAAGATCGGCGTGCTGGCAACGTTTGAAGGCCCGTTTACCGTGCTGGGCGAAGATGGCCTGCGCGGCGCGATGGTCGCGGTTGAGGAGATGGGCGGTAAGGTGGCAGGCATGGACATCGAGATTGTCCGCGGCTCATCCGACGCATCGCCGGATTCAGCCGTGCGTGCGGCACGCAAGCTGGTGGAACAGGATGGCGTGACGGTTCTCGTAGGACCGCTTTCTGGCGATGAAGGGCTCGCGATTAAGGACTATGCCAGGACGCAGCCGGGGGTGACCTTCATCAACGGCACATCGGCGGCGCAGGACACAACCTTGCGCGATCCGGCAGAGAACTTTTTCCGCTTCTCCACCGACGGCGCGCAGTGGATGGCCGGCCTTGGCACCTATGCGTTCAACGACAAGGGCTATAAATCCGTCGCCGTGGTGGCCGAGGATTATTCGTTCCCTTACACGCAGGTGTTTGGTTTCATGGCAGAATTTTGCAAGGCGGGTGGCACGGTGCCATCGAAATCCTGGGTTCCGCTGGGCACCAAGGATTACGCATCGGTCATCGCGGCAATCCCGGATGATGTAGACGCGATCTATGTGGCACTTGGCGGTGCCGATGCTGTGAACTTCCTTGGTCAGTATCAGGCGGCGGGCGGCGAAGCCCCGCTTGTAGGCGGGTCGATCACGGTGGACCAGACCGTGCTGACCTCCGAGGGCAAAATCCGCGATGTGCTGATCGGGACGCCTTCGGCAGGCCCGATTGCCGACACGAATGACACGCCAGAATGGATGGCGTTTGTGGAGGCATACAAGAAACAGGAGGGCGCCTTTCCGTCGCCATCGTTGTTTGCACATGGTTACTACGTGAACATGAAGGCGACGCTGATGGGGCTGGAGGCCGTAGGCATCGATCCGGTCGAGTTCCTTGCACTTGGCGTCGCCAATCGCGACAACCCGTCCTGCCCTTAACATGATGCAGGCGCCCCAGATCACGGCGGCGGAACGACTGTCAGGGACGGGTGCCTATGCACTCGATCTGACGGGTGTGTCGCGGCATTTTGGGGCGCTTGTGGCCTTGTCGGGGATCAACATGAAGATCGCGGCAGGCGAACGGCGCGCGGTGCTGGGGTCGAACGGCGCGGGAAAGACCACGCTTTTCAACGCGATAACGGGTGACTTTCCGGTGACTTCTGGCCGCATCAAGTTCTTTGGTGAGGATATCACGGACATTCCGGCACATGAGCGTATCCGGCGGGGTTTGCGGCGGACCTATCAGATTTCGCAGTTGTTTGGCGGGCTGTCGGTGCTGGATAACGTGTATCTGGCCTGCCGGGGCGTATCACGACGCAGGTTCAGCCTGCTGCGGCCCGGCATCAGCGACGTGAACATGGCGCAGGCCGACAGTATCCTGCATGCCGTGCATCTGGAGGGCGACCGCGACCGGCTCGTCGGCACCCTCAGCCATGGACAACAGCGCCAGCTTGAGATTGCGATGGCCCTGGCCGGCGCGCCGCGCTTCATCCTGTTCGACGAACCTGCAGCGGGGCTTTCCCCGACCGAGCGCAAGGACCTGATCGCGATCCTGAACGCGCTGCCGAAACACATCGGCTATATCATCATTGAACACGACCTCGACGTGGCCCTGCGCGTGTCGGAATATGTGTCGATGATGCACAACGGGCGGGTGTTCAAAGAGGGCACGCCAGCAGAGATCGAGGCTGATCCAGAGGTGCAGGAGATCTATCTGGGGGGCAAACATGGCTGAAAAGCACATGAAGTCCGTCCTGCAGATGACTGATCTGCAAGTGTTTTATGGTGAAAGCCATGCGCTTCAAGGCGTCACCTTGACGCTGGAAACCGGCATCCTGTCGGTGGTCGGGCGCAATGGCATGGGCAAGACCACGCTTTGCAACACCATCACCGGGTTGAAAAAGGCGCGATCCGGGTCGGTGCGGGTCAATGGGCGCGACGTGCTTTCGCTGGAACCGCACGAAATCCACCGTCTTGGCGTGGGGTATGTCCCGCAGGGCCGCCGCGTCTGGCCCAGCCTGACGGTGGACGAACATCTGCGGCTGGTGGCGGGCAACCGGCGTGACGCGGCCTGGACGGTGGACCGTGTCTACGGCACGTTTCCGCGCCTTGCCGAACGGCGCGGCAACGGTGGGTCGCAGCTGTCGGGGGGCGAGCAGCAGATGCTGGCGATCAGCCGGGCGCTGCTGTCGGACCCCAAACTGCTGATCATGGACGAGCCGACCGAGGGTCTGGCGCCAGCGATCGTCAGCCAAGTCGAGAACATGCTTTTGACCCTCGGCGCCGAAGGCGAAATGGCGATCCTTGTGATCGAGCAGAACATCGGTGTTGCCACCGCAATCAGCGACCGCGTGGCGATCATGGTCAACGGCCAGATCAACCGGATCATGGATGCCAAGGCGCTGGCCGCCGACCGCGATCTGCAACAGCGCCTGCTGGGTGTGGGGCGTCACGCCGAGGAAGACGTGGCCCCCGCCACCGTCGCGCAGGCGCAGGCCGATCTGGCCGAGGTCTACCGTGTTGATCGGGGGGATGCCCCGGCCTACGCGCCCGTCACGGCCTTGCCCAATCGCTGGAACCTGCCGGTGGCAGAGTTGCGTCAGGCCTCCCTTGCCAAGACCGCGACTCCAGAGCCGAAGATTTTCGCCATCCCCTATGCCGAACGGATCGGGCGCACCGTGCTGGTCGCGGGCACCTTTGATACCAAGGGCATCGAGTTAAGATTTATGGCTGACCGGCTGAAATCGCTGGGCATTCCGGTGAAAACGGTCGATCTTTCCACCAGTGGCAAACCCGCCCGCGCCGACATTCCCGCCAACCAGATCGCCAGTTGCCATCCACGCGGCATCAGCCACGTCATGTCAGGTGACCGGGGCGCGTCAGTGACGGGTATGGCCGAGGCCTTTGCCGTCTGGATCGCGCGCGAACGGGGCATCGGCGGTGTCCTGTCGGCGGGCGGGTCGGGCGGCACCTCGATTGCCACCGCAGGCATGCGTGCGCTGCCGGTG
>JAAFHS010000434.1 GCA_013298485.1 Rhodobacterales bacterium | reverse complement strand
TCACGTTGGCGCTAACAGGCTGCAGTTGCGGCAAGAATTCCGGCTCAGGCGCGCAAAGCCGCGACGCCGGGCAATTCCTTGCCCTCCATCCACTCCAGAAACGCCCCCCCGGCGGTGGAGATAAAGGTGAAATCCTCCGCCACCCCCGCCTGATTAAGGGCCGCGACCGTATCGCCCCCTCCGGCAACCGAGATCAGATGACCGTCACGCGTCAATTGTGCTGCAGTACGTGCGACGCCGACAGTGGCGCGATCAAACGGCGTCAATTCAAACGCACCCAGTGGCCCGTTCCAGATCAGTGTTTTCGAGGCAAGGAAAGCATCGACGATCACTGCAATCGTCGCGGGCCCCGCATCCAGGATCATGGCATCTGCGGGGCATGCGGTTGCGGGCACGGTTTCATGCGGCGCATTGGCCGCAAATGCCCGCGCCACGACAACATCAATCGGCAGGATGATGCGGCAGCCCGCCGCTTTCGCCTTGTCGAGTATCTCCCGTGCTGTGGGTGCCATATCCCGCTCAGCCAGCGATTTTCCAACCTCAACCCCTTGCGCCACAAGAAAAGTATTGGCCATGCCCCCGCCAATCACCAGATAATCGACCTTCGCGACAAGGTTCCCCAGCAGCTCCAGCTTGGTCGAAACCTTCGCCCCCCCCACCACGGCCACGACGGGCCGCGCAGGCGATCCCAAAGCCGCCTCCAGCGCCTTCAGTTCCGCGGCCATCAACCGCCCCGCGCAGTTGGGCAGCAGATGCGCCACCCCTTCGGTCGACGCATGCGCCCGGTGCGCGGCCGAGAATGCATCGTTGCAGAACACATCCCCCAGTCCCGCCAGAAACCGCGCCATGACCGGGTCGTTCGTCTCTTCCATCGGCGAGAACCGGGTATTTTCCACAAGGATCACGGCATCTTGCGGCAGCGCATCTATGCTTGCGCGGTCGGGCCGTTCCATGAAAATCACTGCCCGCCCCAAGGCCGCCTCCAGCGCAGGCTGCACATGCCGCAGGCTCATCTCCGGCACAACCTTACCCTTCGGCCTGTCGAAATGCGCCAGCAGCACGGGCCGCCCGCCTTTGGCCAGAATGTCGAACACGGTCGGCACGATCTTTTCGACCCGCGTCGCATCTGTCACCCGGCCCGCCTCCATCGGCACGTTGATGTCGACACGGCAAAGCACGGTCTTGCCGTCCAGCGCCATATCATCCAGTGTTTTCCAAGCCATCTGTGCCTCCATGCCGTTTCCCCTGTCTCACCAATACCCGCCGCCGCGTCAACCACTGCATTGCCCTTCGCGCCCCAAGGCACTAGGCTCCTGCGCGACGCAAACAATGAGAGGTCTCATGGCCAGTATCACCGATCCCGAAAACACCATCATCATCACGTTGAAAGACGGCGAGGTGGTGATTGCCCTGCTGCCCGACGTGGCCCCGAAACATACCGAACGGATGAAGGCGCTGGCCCGGGCCAAGGCCTATGACAATGTCTGTTTTCACCGTGTGATCAATGGCTTCATGGCGCAGACCGGCGATGTTGAAAACGGCAATATGGAAAACAACTTCAACCTGCGCCGTGCGGGCACGGGCGGGTCCGCACACCCAGACCTGCCGGCGGAGTTCTCCAAGCTGCCGCATGCGCGCGGGTCCATCGGGGCCGCACGGTCGTCCAACCCGAACTCGGCCAACAGCCAGTTCTTCATCAACTTCTCCGACAATGACTTCCTGAATGGCCAGTATACGGTCTATGGCAATGTCATTTCCGGCATGGAACATGTCGACAAGATCGCGCGGGGCGAGCCGCCCGCAAATCCGGATCGCATGATAACCGTCAGGGTGGCTGCCGATGTTGCGTAAAATTCTCCTCCTCAGCCTGCTTGCGACCCCCGCCTTCGCGCAGGAAGACGGTCCCGGCCCGAATCTCGTGATCGAGGTTGCAGGTGTCGCCAACGGCACCATCGTCATCGACATGCTGCCCGATGTGGCCCCGCAACACGTCGCACAAATGACCGCGCTTGCCACCGAAGGCGCCTATAACAATGTCGTTTTCCACCGCGTGATCGATGGCTTCATGGCGCAGACGGGCGATGTGTCCAACGGCAAGGCGGGCGGCGATCTGTCGGCTGCGGGCACAGGCGGGTCGGACAAACCTGATCTTCCGGCCGAATTTTCCGACATCTCCTTCGACCGGGGCATTGTCGGCATGGCGCGGTCGCAAGACCCTGACAGCGCCAACAGCCAGTTCTTCATCATGTTCGCGCCGGGTGAGTTTCTGAACGGCCAATACACCGTCGTGGGCCGGGTGATTTCCGGGATGGAAGTGGTCGACGCAATCAACCGGGGCGAGCCGCCTGCGACCCCTGATGTGATGACATCCGTCACGGTGCAGTGATCTGACCTGTAGGATGGGCAATATTGCCCATCCTACCCCAACACCACCAGCGCATGCCGCTTGCGCCCCGCTGTCAGCTTGACAGGGTCTGCAAAATCCCCGGCATGCAGCCGCAGCCCCGCATCCGCCACAACATCATCATTCACCCGCGCGCCGCCCTCCGCGATCAGCCGCTTGGCATCCTTGCCCGACGCCGACAGCCCCGCGCGCACGAACAGCTGCACAATCCCGATCCCGTCCGCGAGCTCCGCAGCTGTCACATGCACGGTTGGCAGATCGTCGCCCACACCGCCCTGTTCGAATACCGCGCGCGCCGTCACCTCCGCCGCCGCCGCCGCATCCGCCCCGTGCAGCAGCGTGGTCACCGCATTCGCCAGCACGATCTTGGCCGCATTGATCTCCGACCCTGCCAGGGCCCCCAGCCGGTCGCACTCCGCCACCGGCATCTCGGAATACAGCTTCAGAAACCGCCCCACATCCGCATCCGTCGTGTTGCGCCAGAACTGCCAGAATTCATAGGGCGACAGCATATCGCCATTCAGCCAGACAGCCCCGCTCGCCGACTTCCCCATCTTCTTGCCATCACTTGTCGTCAACAGATGCGTCGTCAATCCGAACACCTCGGTGTCGATCACCCGCCGCGTCAGATCGACGCCGTTGACGATATTGCCCCACTGGTCCGACCCGCCCATCTGGATCAGGCAACCATAACGCCGCCGCAGCTCCAGAAAGTCATAAGCCTGCAAAATCATATAGTTGAATTCCAGAAACGACA
>JAAFHS010000433.1 GCA_013298485.1 Rhodobacterales bacterium | reverse complement strand
TGTTGGGTTGGACGGGCCTGCGCGGCTGCTGCGCCCCGGCGGCGTGCCGGTGGAGGCGCTGGAGGCCGTGGTGGGGCGGCTGGAGGCGGCAGAGGCGGGGCAGATCACGGCACCGGGGCAGATGGCATCGCATTACGCCCCGGGCGCGCGCGTACGGCTGGGGGTGACGGTGCCTGCGCCGGGTGAGGTTTTCGTGGGGTTTGGCGACGTCGCGGGCGATCTGAACCTGTCGCCTGCGGGTGATCTGGTGGCGGCGGCGGCGGCGCTGTTTCACACCTTGCGCGCGGCGGATGCGCTGGCGGGACCGGGGGGCATGATCGCCTTTGCCCCCGTGCCGGAGGTCGGGCTGGGACGGGCGATCAATGACCGGCTGCGGCGGGCGGCGGCCCCGCGGGGATGAAAATTGACGGCTGTCAATTTCCAATTTTATCATTATAAATCAACGGTCTTAGCCTAGAAAATCGGGCCATTTTAAGATGTTGTTAACACTATGCCGGGATGACTTTGGACGGAACCTCTGTATCCGCTGCCGGGTTGGGCGGGAAAAGACGAGCTTCCAGTGGAAGGTCGTCCCCGCCCGGCAGAGGGGCGGCGGCGCTGTACCGCTGCAGCAAACACCGGCAGAGGCCAGCGCCTGACCTGGCGGGCGCGAGCGCCTGCCATGGGCAGGGCAGGCGCTGGCCGGTGGCTTTGTGCCACCGGCCGGATTGCGGCACCGTCGCGCTGCGGCAGGCCCGATGGAGCCTGCCGACCGGGCGTTTCCACCAAGCCTTGTCCCGCTCTATAGCGTGTTGCATGTGATCGGGTTCAGCCGATCACATGCAACATGCAACATTCCCAGGTGGTTCTTGTCTTGGATCATCTTCAATCTGAATCAGATTGAAGATGATCCGCTCTAAAGTCGGCGGGATGCCGGGCTGACGCCCGGCCTACGCGCGGCGCATGATGATCAGCGGTAGGGTGCCGTGCTGGCACGCACCGTCCTAGAACAGATCGAGCAGGCGTTGCAGATAGTCGCGTTCCGCCGCGGGGCGTTGCTGATCGCCGGAGCGGCGGCGGATTTCTTCGAGCAGGTCCTGCGCGCGGCGGTAGACATCTTCGCCTTGCAGTCCATTGCGGTCCGACCCGATGCGGGCGGCGGGATTGCGGCCCAGCGGATCGAGTTGCGATCCCGGATCGTCGCGACCGAAGGCCTGATCGGATTGGTTCGGCTGGCCCGGCTGACCCTGCTGTTCGCGCTGTTCCTGAGCCAGCGCCTCGCCGAACTGGCGCATGCCTTCGCGCATCGCCTCCATCGCGTCGGCCTGTTTGTCCAAGGCCCCGTTCAGATCACCGTCGCGCAGCGCCTGTTCCGCCTCGCGCATCGCGCGTGCGGCATCTTCGAGCGCCTGCCGCCCCGCCTCGCCCTGTTCGGTGCCATCGCCGGGCAATTGACCGTTGCCGAGCGCATCGAGCTGGCGCTGCAGGTCGCGCTGGCGTTCGGCCAGGCTGCGGTTGTCGGGACCGGTGCCGCCGCCACCCTGATCCAGACGGCGGCCTTCACCATTGCCGTCGGCGTCGCCTGCATAGGGTGACTGACCCTGCTGCCCATCCTGGCCTTGCCCATCCTGCCCTTCGCCGCCCGGCTGGCCGTTCTGACCCTGCTGCTGGCCCGGCTGCTGGCCGCCCTGCTGGCCGTTCTGGCCCTGCTGTCCGGGCTGCTGACCCTGCTGGCCCTGTTGCTGGCCTTCGTCGGCCTGCCCGTCCTGATTGCCCTGCAGGTCCTGGAAGGTTTCATCCGACAGTTCCTGCTGGTCGCGCAGGCGTTCTTGCATGTCGCGCATCGCCTGCTGGCCGGGGCCGCCCTGGCCCTGCCCGCCCTGCCCTTCGACGACCTGCATGTTTTCCATGAACTTGCGGATTTCCTCCATCAGCTCGGCGGCTTCGGCGGTTTTGCCTTCCTCCATCAGGCGCTGCAACTCGTCCATCATCTGCTGCAGCTGATCCGCCGACATCACCGGGCCGTCGAAGTTTTCGGCCGTCTGCGGGTCTTCGCCGTTGCGTTGCTGTTCTTCGGCCAGCTGGCGGATGTAGTCTTTCGTCGCCTCCTGCATTTCGGCCATAAGGCGGTCGATCTCCTCGGGCGATGCGCCATTGCGGATCGCCTCGTCCAGACGGTCCTGCGCCCGGCGCAGCCGGTCGAGGGCCGAGGCCAGATCACCCTCTTCGACCAGAAGGGCGATGTCCCACAGCTCGGCTGCGATTTCATCCCGGGTTTCGAGGGTGAGGCTGGCCTGTGCGGCATCCAGACGGCGCAGGGCGACACGCAGGCGCAGATAGGCGCGTTCATTGCGGATCAGCTCTTCCGGCCTGTGGGTGATGGCTTTGAGGATCTGCACGGTGGTGGGCGCATTGGCGCGCGTCCACAAAAGATCGCGCCGCATTTCGATCAGGGCGGCGGCCATCGGGTCAAAGAACCGCTTGCCGGGCAGGATCACCTTGACCGGGTCTGCCGTGCCCACCTGACCTGCGGCATCGGTGGCCTGAAAGGTCATCGTGACGGGCAGGTTGGCAAAGACATGTTCCGACAGATCATCGATCAGGGTTTCGGTGAATGTCGCGCGGTCGCCCGTGACGGGCAGGGGCAGGTCGAGCACGACGGGGGCCTGCGCCTCAGGCTCGGCCGCAAGGCCGAATTTGCGGGTGACGGCGGGCATGTCGAGGGCGATGGTCACCTGGCCCGTCATGATGCCGTAATCATCGGTGGTGGTGAATTCCTGCGTGAATTCGCCCGTGCCCTTGCGGACGATGTCGCCGACGGCTGCAATGGTGGGCGGGGCGTCGGCGATGACCGCGATATCCCAGGATCGCCCGCCTCTGCCCGCCACGGTGACGGTGCCGGACTGGGCCACGGTGAAATCCTGCACGGCGTCGGAGGCCGGCGGCACCTCGGTGCGGCCCGAGACGGTTTCATTCAGCGTCAGATCCCCCACCTCGCCATAAAGGCGGAACTGCAGGCGCGTGCCTGCGGGCAGCGAGAGTTCGGCCTGATCGACATCGTTGAGGTAGAGCGACGGCTTGCCGGTATAGGCGGGGGGCTGGGCCCAGCCTTCCCATGTGGGACCCGTGGCGACGGCCGTCCCGCCGGGCATGATGGTGGCGGCGGATGTGACACGCCAGAGCGAGC
>JAAFHS010000432.1 GCA_013298485.1 Rhodobacterales bacterium | reverse complement strand
CTTGTCCGCGCCGATGACGCAATAGGCGGCCAATCCGATGGCATCGAACCACAGGAGCCAGCGGTAGCGCGACTCCAGAAGATGGGCCGTGAAATAGATGACAACTGCCGTAAGGGCGCAGACCAGTATGTAGAATGGCTGGACGATCCAGAATATCGGTACGCCCAGCACCAGGTCGCGAACCGTGCCGCCTCCGATCCCCGTCACCGCCGCGAGAAACAGAAAGCCCATGATGTCGAGCTCCTTGCGCGAAGCGGCCAGTGCTCCGGTCGCGGCAAAGAGCGATACTCCGGCATAGTCCAGAGCCGTGATTGCATCCAATTCCAGTCCCTCGCGCCATCGAACTCACGCTCTTTCCTGCCACCAAATCCGGTAACCCGCCATCCGGAGACAAGCAAGGCCAAATGAAACTCTCAATCAGCTTCACTCCCGACCTCGTAGCGCTGATGCGCGCCGAAGTGGCGGCGGGCCAAAAGGCGGTTTCCGTCACGATGGCTCAAGCAGGCGCTGGCCTAAAATCCGCCTGGCGGGCCCAGATCACCGGAGCAGGTTTAGGCCAGCGCCTCGCCAACACCATCAGGTCGCAAACCTATCCGAAGGGGCGCAACAGTCTGGATGCCGCCGCCCTTGTCTGGTGCAACGCGCCGGTCATCATCGGCGCGCATGACACCGGCCCATTGATCCGTTCAGGCAGCGGCTTCTGGCTGGCTATCCCGCTGCCTGCCGCTGGCAAGGCGCTGGGCGGCAAGCGCATCACTCCCGCCATGTGGGAGCAAAAGACCGGTCTGCGCCTGCGCTTCGTTTATCGCAGCCGGGGCCCAAGCCTGCTGGTCGCCGACGCCGTTCGGCTGAACACGCGCGGTCAAGCGTCCGTCTCCAAGTCGAAAACCGGGAAGGGCCAAGTGACAGCCCCGATCTTCCTGCTGGTGCGGCAGGTCAAACTGCCCAAACGGCTGGATCTGATGCGAGATGCCGAACGGGCGCAGGCGGCCATTCCGGGCAGCATCGTTCGCAATTGGGTCGAGGATCATCTCTGATGCCCAGCAAACGCGAACTGGTTCTGTCTGCCCTGCACACCCGGCTGCAGACCCTTGCAGCCCCGGTGCTGCGCGGTGACGTGTTGCCCGAGCGCATTCCGTCAACCGGCTTGATCATCCTGCGCGACGGCAAGCCGGGCGAGCCGGAGGTGACACTGTCGCCTGTGACCTATTTCTACGAGCATCGGGCCGAGCTGGAGGTGGTAATCCAGGCCGGGACCGGGCGCGACGCCCTGTTTGACGCGCTGGCGGCGGATATTGGCGCGGTACTGGCCGCTGATCGCACGCTGGGTGGTCTTTGCGATTGGGTCGAGGCGGAAGCGCCTGAGCCGGTCGATCTGCCGATTGAAGGGGCCGCTGCCCTGAAAGCGGCGGTGATCACCGTTGTGCTGCACTACGCCACCTCCGACCCACTGATCTGATTTCCCTCACAAAAGGACACTGACATGGCACGCGCACAAGGAGCGCGGGCGCAGATGGCGCTTGCGTTCGAGACTGTCTACGGCACCCCACCCGGGGCCGGATTTACCCAGATGCCCTTCATCACCAGTTCACTGGCAGCAGAACAGTCGCTCTTGGCCTCGGAACTGCTGGGCTATGGCCGCGACCCCCGCGCGCCTTTGCTGGATGCGATCACCACTGATGGCGACGTCGAAGTGCCCATCGATGCAGTTGGGTTCGGCTTCTGGCTGAAGGCGGCGTTCGGGGCGCCGACCACGGCAGGCACAGTCGCGGCGACCGGGTCGATCACCTTTTCGGCGCAGCCTGCCGTGAACAGCACCCTGACGATCAACGGCACCGCCTTCACCTTCGTGGCCTCCGGGGCTGTTGGCAACCAGGTCAATATCGGCGCCAACCTGGTGGCGACCATGACCGCGCTTGCGGTGGTGCTGAATGCCAGCGTCGTAGCCGGGGTGGCACTCGCGACCTATACCGGCACGGCGACGGCGCTGAACATCACGTTCGATGTCCTTGGCATCACTGGAAACACCTTCACGCTGGCAGCGTCGATTGCGCCCGCGTCCAATGGCACGGTGTCAGCGGCAACTTTGACCGGCGGTTTGAACGCTCACACCTTCCTGTCGGGCAATTGGACCCTGCCCAGCATGTCCATCGAAGTCGCCATGCCCGAAGTCCCGCGCTTTGCGATGTATTCCGGCTGCGTGCTGGATTCGCTTTCTTGGCAGATGGAAAGGTCTGGGCTGCTGGGCGCCAAGGCCATGCTGGTCGCACAGGGCGAAGCGATTGCAGGCGCCACGGCTGCGGGGACACCTGCGGCCATCGCCCTGAAGCGCTTCGGCCACTTCAACGGCGCGATCAAGCGCGATGGCCTGGCGCTGGGCAATATCGTTGCGGCCGATCTCACCTATGCCAACAATCTGGATCGGATCGAAACCATCCGCTCGGATGCCAAGATCGATGGCGCCGACCCGACCATCGCGGCGCTGACCGGCAAGATCGATGTGCGTTTCGCCGACACGACGCTTCTGACCCAAGCCATCAATGGCACGGCGGCGGCGCTGGAGTTCAGCTACCTGCTTGGCAGCGGCGAAAGTCTGACCCTGACCGCGCATGCCGTCTATCTGCCCCGCCCGCGCATCGAGATCAAAGGCCCGAAAGGCGTGCAGGCGTCCTTCGATTGGCAAGCCGCTCTGGCCACCAGCCCGGCGCGGATGTGCACGGTTGTGCTGGTCAACACGATGGCAGGCTATCCATGATCCGGATCAATCTTTCCCCCGAACCGCAATGGCTCGATCTCGGCCACGGCGTGCGGCTGCAGCTGTTGCCGCTGACCACAGCCCTGATGGTGGCCACACGGTCCGATCCTGCCGTGCAGGCGCTGGAAGCTGATGCCAACAACGACACCCGGGCGGCGGTGTTTGCCGGAGCCCTCGCCCGCCGTGCCATCGTCGATTGGGAAGGTGTCGGCGATGCAGACGGCACCGTCATCGCCGTGACACCTGAAGGCATCGACGCCCTCTTATCGCTTTGGCCGATCTTTGAGGCGTTCAACCTGCACTATGTCAGCCGCGGCATGCTGCTGGACGCAGAAAAAAACGGCTCTGCGCCCTTGCCGACTGGCACTTCAGTGGGGGCGACAGCTACTGCCAGGCCTGCCAAACCCAATGCC
>JAAFHS010000436.1 GCA_013298485.1 Rhodobacterales bacterium | reverse complement strand
ATTCGGGTTATGGCGGCAAGCCTGCGCCGGGCATGCTGCTGGCATTCGCGCGCCATACGGGGCTGGCCCCTGCGCGCATCGCGATGGTGGGCGACAGCCGCCATGACCTGCAGGCGGGGCGTGCAGCGGGGATGCGGGCGGTGGCGGTGCTGACGGGGGTGGCAGAGGCTGCAGAACTGGCACCGCATGCGGATGTGGTGCTATCCGACATCAGTCATCTACCCGACTGGCTGGACGGATTGGCGGCACAGGCTTCGTGGTAAGCGTTTTCTGCATGGCAGCATTGTAGGCGATCCGACGGATGGCTGCATGGACGTTCCCGCAACGTTCGGCTACATTATACGGCAGTGATTTGAAGGCACGGTCCCCCCATGGCAGAACCCCGCACCCAACGCCGCCTTGCGGCCATTCTTGCTGCTGATGTTGTCGGCTATTCGCGCCTGATGGGCGCGGATGAGGCGGGCGCATTGGCGGCGCTGCGCGCGATGTGGGTTGATGTGTTCAATCCGGCGGTCGCGGCCCATAACGGGCGGGTGGTCAAGCTGATCGGGGACGGCGCGCTGGTGGAGTTCGGCAGCGCCGTCGACGCGGTGGATTGCGCGCTGGCCATTCAGCGACTGCTGGCGAATGCCGGGGGCCTGACCCTGCGGATCGGGATCAATCTGGGCGATGTCGTGATCGAGGGGAATGACATCTTCGGTGACGGCGTCAATGTGGCGGCGCGGCTGGAGCCGCTGGCCCCGCATGGTGGCATCCTTGTATCGGATGCCGTACATGCGCAAATCGCGGGCAAGATCGAGGTCACCTTTGACGACGGGGGTGAGCTTGCGCTGAAGAACATCGCGGAACCGGTCCGCGTCTGGGCCTGGGGCGGGGCAATCCAGCCGCAACGCGTATCCGCAGCGGTGCCCGACAGCAAGCCCGGCATTGCCGTGCTGCCCTTTACCAACATGTCGGGCGATCCCGAACAGGAGTACTTCTCGGACGGGATCAGCGAGGATATCATCACCGATCTGTCCAAAGTGTCGGGCCTGATGGTCGTCGCGCGCAATTCAAGCTTCGCCTACAAGGGTCAAAGTCCGGATATCCGCGAGGTCGGGCGCGAGCTGGGCGTGACCTCCGTGCTGGAAGGATCGATCCGGCGCGCGGGCAACAAGGCGCGGATCACGGCGCAGTTGATTGATGCAGCGACCGGCGGGCATCTGTGGGCCGAACGCTATGACCGCGACCTGACCGATATCTTTGCGGTACAGGACGAGGTGACGCGGCAGATCGTGGATGTGCTGAAGGTCAAGCTGCTGCCGACCGACCAGATCGCGCTGACCAAGAATCGCGTGCCACTGATTGCAGCGCATGATCTGGGGCTGAAGGGGCGCGATCTGCATATGCAGCTGTTCTTTCAGCCGGAAAATCCGCGTGCAATCTTTGAAAAAGCCGTTGCCTGCTACGAACAGGCCATCGCCCTTGATCCGGGCTATGCGCTGCCGGTTGCGGGGCTGAGCCTGATCTACAACATGGAACATCAGAACCAGTGGATCGGGATACCCGACGCGCTGATCCATTCAATGGAACTGGCAAAGAAGGCCGTGGCGCTGGAACCGGATGATGCCTATGCGCATCTGGCACTGGCGATCAATTCGCTGTTTTCGGGTGATGCGGCGGGTGCAAAACTGGAGGCGCAGAAGGCACTGACGCTGAACCCCAATTTTGCCAACGCTTATGCGGCCTTGGGCAATGCCGAGATTTTTCTGGGCGATCCGCTGGCGGGTCTGCCGTATCTTGACATCGCGATGCGGCTGGACCCGGCCTACAAGTCACAGACGATGCACTTTATCGGTTTGGCGCAACTGTTGGCCGGGCAATACACCGCCGCCGCCGCGACCTTCCGTGAACGCATCCGGCTGGTGCCCGGCACCGATATGTCGCGTGCCTATTTCGCAGCGACGCTTGGCCATCTGGGGGCTTTGGATGAGGCGCGGGCAGTCTGGGCCGAGCTGATGGCGATCAAGCCGGGCTATTCGCTGGACGCGCACCTGGGGCGTCTGCCGTGGTACAGCCCGGAAGACGAGGCCCGCATCAGGGACGGCCTGGCCAAGGCGGGGCTGCCTGCCTGAAATCCGGACCTGAGCGGCGGCCAATTCCACCAGCTTCCCAAAAACGACGCAACCGCGTCGCGGCTGAAGTGTCCTTTTGGCGCAGGCTTGGGCAAAGGTGGGAACAGCCGGGTTGACCCCCGCGCGCCACAGGGGAGCCGCTGCCATGAACGAGGAACCGGGACGCCGCCGTCGGGCGGGGGGGCGCGCAGGCAATCAGGCGCGGGCGGGCACGGCCGTGATTGACCAGATGCCGTGGAAGCAGCCGATCAACCCGGACCGCCCGACCGAGCCGTTGGATGCGGATGGGGTGCAGCGCATTCATAAATCCGCAATGCGGATATTGCGCGAGATCGGGATCGAATTCCTGAACCCCGATGCCGTGGCGATCCTGAAAAAAGCGGGCTGCACGGTCAATGATACCAATGTGCGGATGGACGAGGATTTCGTGATGGAAATGCTGGCGCATGCGCCAAGCCAGTTTCCGATCACGCCGCGCAACCCGGATCACCGGATCATCATGGGCGGGCGGCACATGGCGTTCGTCAACGTATCCTCGCCGCCCAATTCCTGGGATATGGCGCGGGGCAAGCGGTCAGGTGATTTCGAGACGTTCAAGGATTTCATGAAGCTGACGCAGTACTTCAACTGCATCCACATCGCGGGCGGATACCCGGTGGAGCCGATTGATATCCACCCGTCGGTGCGGCATCTGGACTGCCTTTACGAAAAGCTGACGCTGACGGACAAGGTGGTGCATGCCTATTCGCTGGGGGCGGAGCGGGTCGAAGATGTGATGGAGATGGCGCGGCTGGCAGCGGGCCTGAGCCATGATGAATTCGATGCATCCCCGCGCATGTATACCAACATCAACTCGGTCAGCCCGCTGAAGCACGACTATCCGATGCTGGACGGCGCGATGCGGCTGGCGCGGCGGGGGCAGCCGGTGGTGGTCACGCCGTTCACGCTGGCGGGGGCGATGGCACCGGTGACGATGGCGGGGGCGGTGGCGTTGAGCTTGGCCGAGGCACTGGCCGCGA
>JAAFHS010000431.1 GCA_013298485.1 Rhodobacterales bacterium | reverse complement strand
GATCGGCGACTGGCTGACGGAAATCAACGTGACCTCGCCCACCGGGATACAGGAGCTGGAGCGGTTTGACGGCACCAATGCCGCCGCACGGATCTGGGAAGTGATCGAGGCGAAACGGGGGAAAAATTGACGGCTGTCAATTTTCAGGATTTCTCATATGAATCAAATATATAATGTTTTTGAAACAGGTCTCTGTTAAGACTTTTGAAACATTCCGTGATCGGACCACGCCGGGAAAGGGAGTGGCATGAGCCTGCGCCTGACCATGCTGAACCTGTTCTTTCGCGGCATCGCCAAGCCGCATTTGCGCCGCACGACTGATCCGGGCCGGGCAAAGCGCATGTTTGCCATCACTGCAGGCCTTTTTCTGTCGCACGGACGGCAGGTCCGGCAGGTAGAGACGCCGACCACCCCCCGTATCCTGCGGATGGAGCCGCCGGATGGCGGGGCGCGCCAGATCATCCTTTATTTTCATGGCGGGGGCTATCTGGTGGGTGCGCCCGAAACGCACCGGGGGCTGGCGGCGCGGCTGGCGCTGGAGGCGGGCTGTACGGTGTGTCTGCCCGCCTACCGGCTGGTGCCTGCGCATCCCTTTCCTGCGGCCTGGGATGATGCGGATGCCGCGTGGGATGCGCTGATTGCCAGCGGTGTGGCGCCGCGCGATGTGGTGCTGGCGGGGGAAAGCGCGGGTGGGGGCCTTGCGCTGTCGCTGCTGGCGCGACTGTGCGCGCAAGGCACACCACCTGCGGGGGTGGTGGTGTTTTCGCCCTGGACGGACCTGACGGGGCAGAGCGCATCGCTGGTCAGCAATGCGGCGCGCGACCCGCTGCTGCCGGCGGAAGGATTTGCCACACTGGTGGGGCATGTGCTGGCCGGACACCGGGCGGATGATCCGCGCGCATCGCCGCTGTTTGCGGATTTTCCGGGCTGCCCGCCGATGCTGTTTCAGGTCGGAGAGCGTGAGATTCTGCGGGATGACACGGTGACGCTGGCCACACGGCTGAAGGCACAGGGGGCAGCGGTGACGGTCGAGTTGTGGCCGGAGGTGCCGCATGCGTGGCAGCTGATGGTGGGGCGGCTGCCCGAGGCGGACCGGGCGGTAAGGGGTGCGGCGGTGTTTGTGCGGGGGGTGTTTGGCGGATGAAGCGGGGATGCAGAACTTGGAAAAGGATGATGCTTGACCGAAACGGAGCGCACGTCTCTTGGCAGATTTGTCCCGCGACAAATCTGCCCGCGTCTGCCATCCGGCCCGGCCACGGGCCGGGCGTTCTTCGCGGAAATCGTCCACTGGACGATTTCTGATCGCTCATCACCCCCCGGCAGGCGCGATCGCCGCGCCAGCCCAGGCAGTCGCAGGCAGAGTGGACGAGCAAGCCTGCTGCACGACGTCACTTGCCCAACGCCTTTTGCTTATGGGCAATGAAACCGATGGTCCTTCTCTGGAAGGCCCATCAGACGGTTTCAAAGGCAAGGTGAGTGGCGCGGTTGCGGTCCTGTTTCCAAATGAATGCCTGTCGCGTCCCCCTAACCCCAACCCTCCACCACAGTGGGGGGGGAGGGAGGTACGGGATGCCAGGCGGGTGGTGGTTTCATCGGCGGTTGTGGCGGCGCAGATGACTATCCCTTTGCGCCGATTGCCACGCGGTAGCTGACCGCCTCGGCCACATGGGGTTTGCGGACCTGATCCGACCCGTCCAGATCGGCAATGGTGCGGGCGACGCGCAGGACGCGGTGATAGCCGCGCGCGGTGAGGCCAAAGCGTTCGGCCACCCGGATCAGCAGATCGCGCCCTTCGGCGTCGGGGCTTGCGACATCTTCCAGAACGGCCCCTTCGGCATCGGCGTTGACGCGCATGTTGTCGTGATCTTCAAAGCGTGTGGCCTGAACCGCGCGGGCCTTGGCGACACGGGTTGCGACGGTCGCGGAGGCGTCCCCCGATGCGGGCAGATCAAGGTCGGTATAGGCGACGGGCGGCACTTCGATGCGCAGATCGAACCGGTCCATCAGCGGGCCCGAGATGCGGCCCAGATAATCCTCGCCACAGATGGGCACGCGGGCGCAGGCGCGGGCGGGGTCGGTCAGGTAGCCGCATTTGCAGGGGTTGGCGGCGGCGACCAGCAGGAACCGGCAGGGATAGCGGATATGGGCGTTGGCACGCGCGACCACCACCTCGCCGGTTTCAATCGGCTGGCGCAGGGTTTCAAGGACGGTGCGGGGGAATTCGGGGAATTCGTCCATGAACAGAACACCGTTATGGGCAAGGCTGATCTCGCCTGGTTTGGCCCCGCGCCCGCCACCGACGATGGCCGCCATCGATGCGGTGTGATGGGGTTCGCGGAACGGGCGCACGCGGCTGATGCCGCCTTCGTCAAGCAGGCCTGCCAGCGAATGCACCATGGAGGTTTCCAAGGCTTCGGGGGCTGACAGCGGCGGCAGGATGCCGGGCAGGCGGGCGGCGAGCATGGATTTGCCGGAGCCGGGGCTGCCCACCATCAGCACATGGTGGCGGCCGGCGGCGGCGATTTCGAGCGCGCGTTTGGCGCGTTCCTGCCCTTTGACATCACGGAAATCGCGCGAGGTGGCGGTGGATGTAACCTCGCCCGCCTCGGACGGGGTGATGATGGACTGGCCGGTGTAGTGGCGCACGACATCATCAAGGGTGGCGGCGGCGATGACCTGCGTGGCCCCGACCCAGGCGGCCTCCGGCCCGCAGGCCTTGGGGCAGAGCAGTGCGCGGTCGCCCTCAGCCGCCGCCATGGCGGCGGGCAGGGCCCCGATGACCGGGATCAGCTTGCCGTCGAGCGACAGCTCGCCCAAGGCAACCGTGCCCTCGACCGCGTCCTTGGGGATGATGTCGAGGGCGGCCAGCAGGGCAAGGGCGATGGGCAGGTCGAAATGCGAGCCTTCCTTGGGCAGATCGGCGGGTGAGAGGTTGATGGTGATGCGCTTTGACGGCAGGGCGATGGACATGGCGTTCAGCGCGGAGCGGACGCGTTCCTTCGCCTCGCTGACCGCCTTGTCGGGCAGGCCGACAAGGGCAAAGTTGGGCATGCCGGGCGAGACGGCGCACTGCACCTCGACCATGCGGGCCTCGATCCCTTCGAAAGCGACTGTGTAGGCGCGTGCGACCATTCCGCATCCCCGTTTACCTTGGTTAACGGGGTAAGGTGGAAT
>JAAFHS010000429.1 GCA_013298485.1 Rhodobacterales bacterium | reverse complement strand
CATCCTGCGCCAGAAGATGGATTTCATCCTGGTCGAGGCGGCAGATACCCTGAACCTTGATATCGGGGACGCCAGCCGCGTCGAACTCCGCAAGATCGCGCACCGCATCGGATCGGCGCTGCCGGAAGAATTCCTGGGCCTCGCGGCCCTTCTGCGCTGGGTCGAAGGCGCGGGCGACTGGCCCACCATCACATCCGAGCACCCGGCCTATTTCTATACCCTGCGCGCCAAACCGGGGCCCGACCGCGACCTTGTGAACATGCTGCTGGCCGAGCTTGCCCCCCATGACGTGCGGCTTCTCTACATCATGCATAAAGAGCTGTTTTACAGCCTTTATGCCACATGGTCAGAGCGGAAACGCGAATACGTGGCAAACTTCCTTGCGCGTGAATATATGGTGGACAGGGAAGGCGCGCGCGAGGCCCTGTTCGGCCCGGAACCCGGCATGGACGACAAGCCGCGCGTGGCCCCCGTCGAAGGGCCCTGGGGCACAAGGAGGGGATAATGGGCGGCATCATCCGGTTGGTGGTCTTTGGCTTTCTGGCCCTGTCGGTGGTCTATCTGATCGTCACGGTCTACGCCCGGTCGGTACGGCGCGAAAACCTGGAAAAAGAATTCGATGCCGGTGGGATCGAAGGGAGCCGTGATGCGTTCATTGCCGAAGGCATGGCGCGCTATCGCCACAGCCTGCGCAAGAAACTGCTGCTCGGCGTCTATCTCGTGCCGATGGCCGTGGTCGCCATCACGATCTACCTCGTGAATTACCAATGAAAGGAATGCGCCGATGCTGACATACCTCAAATGGGGGTTTCGGATTTTCCTCATCCTGCTGGTGGGCGGGTTCCTGCATTACACCCTGCCCCAGCATGACATCGTGCGCATCACCAATGCCTATAATCGCCTGACGACCGTGGGGGCGAACTGGCTGTTCTACGCCAGCCCCGATACCGGCACCGCGGAAGGCACGGAAACCCGCGACATCCGTTTCATCGATGCCGTGTTCGCAGACGGCAGCGTGATCGTCTACCGGAACGAGGATACGGGCTGGGTCTGGCCCCCCTATTTCAAGTACGACAGTTCCAACCTGCAGGCCGAGGCGCAGAATTCAAAGTCCAGCGCCGCCGCCCCCGAATGGGTGTCCGTCACCCATTACGGCTGGCGCTTTCCGTTCATGTCGATCTATCCGAATGCCGTGAACATCACGCCCGTGTCCGGCCCGGATGATACCAGCGTGCCTTGGATCAACATCATCGTGCTGACCACGCTCGCCTTCCTGGCCCTGATGATCCGCCGCATGTGGCTGCAATTCCGCGAGCGCGCGATTGATCCCGTGCTGGCCGACGCGGGCGAGGCCTGGGACAGCGTCGATGCAAAGGCCGACGCCGCCCGCGCCAAGGCCCGCGGGGTCTTCGGGCGCATCGGTGCGTGGTTCAACACATGGCGCAGCCCGCCGCGCCGCTGACATGAAAAAAGGCCCGGCGCAAACCGGGCCTTGCTTCACTCTCATGCCAGTTTCAGTGCAGCTTCGCCTCGACCTGCGCAATCGCCGCATCGATCGACCCTGCCGCAGCCTCTGCCGTCATCTGTTTCGCCAGCACATCACCCGCTGCCGCAACCGCGACCGATACCGCCGTCTCGCGCACCTGCCGGATCGCCGCCGCCTGGGCCGAGGCGATCTGATCTTCCGCCGCCGTCAAACGCCGCGCGATGGACGCCGCAAGATCATCCTTCGCCTGCTTGGCCGCCGTCATCGCCTCGTCCCGCGCGCCCGCAACGATCCGGTCCGACTGCTCCTGCACATCCTTCTGCTTGCGCTCGTAGGACGCGAGGATCGCCCGCGCCTCATCCCGCAGCGCGCGTGCCTCATCCAGATCGGCCTTGATCTGCACCGCCCGCGCATCCAGCATCGCCCCGACTTTGCCCGGGACCTTGAAGTAGATCAGGATGCCCACGAAAACGATGAACGCCAGCAGCACGATGAAGTTCGTGTTGTGCAGCGAAATGAACGGGCCATCTGCCGCCAGCGCCGGGCCAGCAAACATCATCAGCATCGCAATGATACGTATCATGCCCCTCATCCCTTCAACCGCGCGGTCACGGCCGCCGTGACCGTGCGTGCGTCCGCCGCTCCGCCAAGGGCCGCCACCAGTTCACGTGCCGTGTCGCGGGCCACTTCCGCCACCGCATCCGCCGCACCCGCCCTGATCTCGCCAATCGCCACTTCGGATTCCGCTGTCTTGGCCGCAATCTGCGCATCGGCTTTTGCTGTCGCCGCATCCAGGTCTTTCTGGATATCGGCCTTCGCCTCGGCCACGATACGCGCGGCCTCCGCCCGGGCCTTCGTCAGCGCATCCTGATACGCGCGCTCCGCCTCGACCGCTTTTTGCTTCAGCTCGTCCGCTGCGGCCAGATCATTGGTGATCGTGCCCTTGCGTTCGGCCAGCACCGCCCCGATGCGCGGCAGGGCCACGCGGGACAGCACGAAATAGATCACGACCAGCGTGACCAGAAGCCAGAAAATCTGGTTCGGGAATGTCGAAAAATCAAGCTGCGGCATCCCTGCCCCGCCTGCTTCGCCGCCATGCGCCGCTGTTGTTTCCGTCGCCATAATGCCCTCCGCCGACCTGTCATTCCGGGGCGGCCACAGGCCACCCCGACCACATAGCCGTCAGATCAGACTGCGAACATCAACAGCAGTGCCACGAGGAACGAAAAGATCCCCAGCGCTTCGGCGAAGGCCAGGCCGATGAAAAGCGTCGCTGTCTGCGAACCTGCCGCCGACGGGTTGCGCAGCGCCCCCGACAGGAAATTGCCGGCCACGTGGCCAACCCCGATGGCTGCCGCGCCCGACCCGATGGCCGCAAGGCCCGCGCCGATGAACTGGCCCATTTGTGCGATATCGCCTTCCATGATCTTCTCCTTGAAGTTTTCTGTATGTGAGTGGTTAAGACGAACCTAGTGCCCCGGATGCAGCGCATCCTTCAGGTACACGCAGGTCAGAATGGTAAAGACATAGGCTTGGATACCGGCAACCAGCACCTCCAGCCCGTAGATGGCGACGATCGCCGCGATGGACACCGGCGCAATCGCGGCAATCGCGGCAAAGCCTGCGAACACCTTGATCACCGCGTGACCCGCCATGATGTTGCCCGACAGACGAATGGAATGGCTGACCGGG
>JAAFHS010000043.1 GCA_013298485.1 Rhodobacterales bacterium | reverse complement strand
GCCGCGCGGGGCTGGCGACTGGAGGAGGCCGAGGCGGGTGTTGAGGACGCGGCGGGGATCGCGGGACTGGCCACGGAGGCTGCGCGGGCACTCGCAAGGGAGGTGGCGTCGGTCGCGGTGGCGGATGCGGCGGCGATGCCGCTGGCGGCGTTTCAGGCGGCACTGGCGGAGTTGGGGCCGGACCCGGTAGCGCTGGCGGCACGGTTCGGGGGGGATGTGATCGCGGCGTGCCGGCGGATATCGGGGCTGACCGGGGCGGGGCTGGTGATTTGTGACGGGGCGGGGGCGATGATCCACCGCCGCCCGCTGCCGGGGTTTGCGCTGCCGCGCGCGGGGGCGGGATGTGCGCTGTGGCCGCTTTATGCGGCCCTGGGGCGACCGATGTGGCCCATAGAGGCGGTGGCCGAGATGGCAGGGCAGCCGCCGCAGCGGTTTTTGCTGCGCGCCTGGTGCCAGACCCGGGTCGTCGGCGGATTTGGCGGGGTGGAGTTGCGGGAGGCGGCAATGCTGATGCTGCCCGCGCCGGCGGGGGCAGTGGCGAGCCTGGAAATCGGGCCAACCTGCCGGATATGCCCGCGCGCAGGGTGTGCGGGGCGGCGGGAGCCGTCGATATTGACGGGATGAGGGAGAAAATTGACGGCTGTCAATTTTCAGGATTAGTGGATTATAACAAATGGATAGACTTTGAAAACCGGGTCATTTTAAGACTTTTGAAAGGATTTGAGATCGCGGGTGGGGATGGTGTTTTGGAAGGCCGCTTGAAGCCCGTTGCAGTCACCGCCGGCCCGCCCCACCGGGCAGGCGCTGCCCTTTGTTACCAACGACTGCAAAGTCCGCTCAGCGGGCATTCAAGCCGAACACATCACCCCACACATTTTGACACAGCCCCGCGACTGCGTCACATTGCGCATGCATGCAGGCAGCGGGGGGCTTTTGTGACCGGACGGGTGTTGCTGATCGAGGATGAGCCCAACATTGCCGAGGCGCTGCGGTTCATTCTGCAGCGTGACGGCTGGGAGGTGGGCCTGCATACCGATGGTGCGACCGCGCTGGCCGAAATCATGCGGCAAGGGCCTGATGTGGTGGTGCTTGATCTGATGCTGCCGGGGGCCAGCGGGTTGGATATTCTGATGGGCCTCCGCGCCGATCCGGCCACGGCAGGCCTGCCTGTGCTGATGCTGACGGCCAAGGGGCAGGACCGCGACCGGGCGGCGGCCGAGGCGGCAGGTGTCACCCGGTTCATGACCAAACCTTTCGCCAATGCCGAGATCGTGGCGGCCCTGCGCGCCATGGCACGCCCATGAAACGTGCGCGCGCGCCCCTGTTTCTGGAACGGCGCAGCTATCGCCGCCGCCGTCTGGGTGATGCGGCGCGATTGCTGCCAGTGTTCGGCGTGATCCTGATCCTGCTGCCGCTGATGTGGTCGCCTGATGCCACAGGGGCGGCCCGTCTGACGGCGTGGGAGGGCGTGTATCTGTTCGCCGTCTGGGGCGCACTGATCGTGGTGGCGGCCATCCTGTCACGCGCGCTGGCGGCGAATGATGCCGCGACATCCGATTGGGATGGTTGAGAAATGCCGTTCAACCTGCTGGTTCTGTTCTGTTTTGCCTATGTCGCCCTGCTGTTTGGCGTTGCGTTTTTTGCCGAACGCCGGGCGGCCATCGGAAAGGCGCGGTGGCTGCGCTCGCCCCTGATCTACACGCTGTCGCTGTCGATCTATTGCACGGCCTGGACATTCTACGGTGCCGTGGGGTCGGCGGCGCGGTCGGGGCTGGAATACCTGACAATCTATCTGGGGCCGACGCTGGTCTTTGTCGGCTGGTGGGTGCTGCTGCGAAAGCTGGTGCGTATCGGGCGGCAGAACCAGGTCACCTCCATCGCCGATCTGATCTCATCGCGCTATGGCAAATCGAACCTGTTGGGGGCGATGGTGACGATGCTGGCGGTGATGGCGGCCACGCCCTACATCGCGCTCCAACTGCAGTCGGTGACCCTGTCTTTCGGCGTGTTTGCCAGCCAGACGCCCGAGGTCTGGGGGCAGGCGACCGGCGCCTGGGTCGCGGGGGGACTTGCGGTGTTCACGATCATCTTCGGCACGCGCAAGCTGGATGCGCGCGAACAGCACCACGGGATCGTCACGGCGATTGCGGTGGAGGCGGTGGTCAAGCTGCTGGCGCTGCTGGCCGTGGGGGCCTTTGTGGTCTGGGGGCTGGCGGGCGGTGTTGCGGCGGTGCTGGACCGGATCGGGACATCGCCCTTGGCGGAATGGGAGTTGCAGCCGGGGCGCTGGACGGGGCTGATCATGGCGTCGGCCATGGCGGTGATCTGCCTGCCACGCATGTTTCATGTGCTGGTCGTGGAAAACACCGACGAGGCGCAGCTTGGGCCCGCAAGCTGGGCCTTCCCCGCCTATCTGTTCGCGATGAGCCTGTTCATCGTGCCCATCGCGGTGATTGGCACGGACCGGATGCCGCCGGGTGCCAACCCGGACCTGTTCGTTCTGACGCTGCCTTTGGCCGAGGGACAGGGTGCGCTGGCCCTGCTCGCGTTTCTGGGCGGGTTCAGTTCGGCCACATCCATGGTGATTGTGGAGACGATTGCGCTGGCCACGATGGTGTCGAACCACATGGTGGTGCCCTTGTGGCTGCGGCTGGCACCGGCGCGGGCGCAGCCGGGCGATGTGCGGCGTCTGGTGCTGCTGTCACGCAGGCTGGCGATCATGGGGGTGCTGGCACTGGGCTATGGCTATTACCGCCTGTCGGGGGGATCATCGGCGCTGGCGGCCATGGGGTTGATCGCCTTTGTCGGTGTGGCGCAATTCATGCCGGTGATCCTGGGCGGCATCTTCTGGCGCGGGGCGACGCGGACGGGGGCGGCCCTGGGGCTGCTGACCGGGGGTGCGGTCTGGGTCTGGGCGCTGTTTCTGCCATCCTTCGGCAGCGTGATGCCGCCCGAGGTGATGGCCGCCGGGCCCTGGGGGATCGGCTGGCTGCGCCCGCAGGCCCTGCTGGGGACGGCGGGGATGGACCCGATGGTGCATGCGCTATTCTGGTCGCTGGCGTTGAACACGGGCGCGTTCTGTCTGGGGTCGCTGCTGACATTCCCCGGCCCGGTGGAGCGGATGCAGGGCGCGGCCTTCGTGCATGTGTTTGACACCGGGGCGGTGGGTCCGCGCGCATGGGGGCAGGGCCGCGCGGATGCCGAGGCGCTGCTGATCCTCGCGCAGCGCATTCTGGGCGATGATGACGCGCTGCAGCTGTTTGAGGCGGAGGCGCGCGCACAGGGGCGCACGGGGTATCTGCCGGACCCCACCCCCGAGGTGTTCGCACGGGTGGAGCGGCATCTGGCAGGATCGATCGGGGCGGCGGCGGCACATGCGATGATCGCGGATCTGACGGGCCGCGCCACGGTGACGGTGGATGATCTGATGGCGATGGCGAATGAGACGGCCGCGATTATCGAAAATCAGGCGCGGCTTGAGGCGCAGCAGGAGGAATTGACCCGCACCGCGCGGGCCTTGCGCGATGCGAATGAAAAGCTGACGCAGCTGTCTGTGCAAAAGGACGCGTTCCTGAGCCAGGTCAGCCATGAGTTGCGCACGCCGATGACGTCGATTCGGGCGTTTTCTGATATTCTGGCGGAAGGTGATGTGCCGCCCGAGATGGTGGCGCAATCGGGCCGGGTGATCCATGAGGAAACGATCCGCCTGACGCGGCTGCTGGATGATCTGCTGGATCTGAGCGTGCTGGAAGCGGGCACGGTGCAATTGAACCTGAGCCAGAGCAACCTGTCGGGCCTGATCGACCGGGCGCTGGTGGCGGCGGGGCAGGTGCAGCCGGACCGCCGCTTTGTCATCACCCGTGATCTGGCGTCGGAGCAGATTTTCGTGCGCAGTGATGCGGACCGGCTGGTGCAGGTGTTCATCAACCTGATCGCGAATGCGCGGAAATATTGTGATGCGGCGGCGCCGGAATTGCGCGTCATGGTGCGCCAGCGGGGCGGGCGGGTGATGGTCGATTTCATCGACAACGGACGCGGGATCGCGAAAGAGGCACAAGGCCTGATCTTCGAGAAATTCGCGCGGCTGACGGATCAGACACGGGCAGGGGGCGCGGGGCTTGGCCTTGCGATCTGCCGCGAGGTGATGGCCAATCTGGGGGGTGCGATCAGCTATCTGCCGGGGCAGGGCGGGGCCGCGTTCCGGGTGGTGCTGCCCCTGCGGATCGACCGGATGGCTGCGGAATGATCGCTTTGCCTTAACCCTGTCGTAACCTTCCTTTGGCACTGCTGGGGGGACGCGCAACGCGGGGAATGGGCAGGATGGCCGTCGACGGCACAGGGATTGCAGAGACAGTGCTGCGGCGCAGGCTGGCGCGTGGCATGGCGGATGGCGCGGCCCTGGCAGGCGGGGCGGTGGAGCGGGCCTGGGACATGGCGCTGCGCCGTGCGGCGCAGGACATGCTGTCCTTGCCGCTGGATGTATCGGGCTGCCAGCTGCGGCGGCTGTCGGTGACGGAACTTCTGGAACTGCCGGGTGCGCGGGCCCTGATCGGGGTGCTGGATGGCCCGGGTGAGGCGATGGGGGTGATCGTGATGTCGCCCGATGTGATGGCGGGACTGGTCGAGGTGCAGACGCTGGGCCGGGTGTCGGCGCAGCCCCCGCTGGCGCGCAAGCCCACGCGCACGGATGCGGCGATGGTGGCGGGGTTTTGTGACGCGGCGCTGGCGGAAATGGAACTGGTGCTGCACGGCACGCATGAGCTGGGCTGGGCCGGGGGCTTTCGCTATGCGTCTTTTCTGGATGATCCGCGCCCGCTGGGCCTGATGCTGGAAGACCCGCTGTGGCAGGTGATCGAGGCGGATCTGTCGCTGGCGGGCGGGATGAAATCGGGGCGCATCCTGCTGGCGCTGCCCGCGCGCGGGCGGGGCGGTGATGCGCTGGCGGAAGACCCGCGCGAGGCGGCGTTTGCAGCCGATCTGATGGCACAGGTGGGGCATGCCGCCTGCCGTCTTGATGCGGTTCTGCTGCGGCTGTCGGTTGACCTTACGCAGATGATGGCCTTGGGGGTCGAGGATGTGCTGCCCCTGCCGGGGGCGAGCCTTGATCTGGTACAACTGGAAACGCCGGACGGGCGGCGGATGGCGACGGGGCGGCTGGGGCAGGCGCGGGGAATGCGGGCCCTGCGGCTGACCCACGTGGAACATGACCCCGCGAATGATGCGGCAGCCCCCGCGCCGGATATGGCCGCGGCACAGGAGGATTTCATCGCCCGCGCCCGGCGCGGGCTGCCCGCAGAGGCCGTAGGGGCGATGGATGAGGCCTCGCCGATGGCGGACCTGATTTCGGGTCTGGGGATCGATACGGATGCGGGGCTGATGGATTTGCCGAGCCACGCCGGAGGCTGAGGTTGCGCTCGCGACGGGTGCAGCGGTGGGTTGCAGGAAGCCGCCTTGTGTCGGGCGGGGCGGTCGCATGTCGAAAGATGCCGGGCTTGGCGGGTGCCCGGGTCTGTCCCAAGCAACCGTGAAGGGTGCCTCCCTCCTCCCCTGTGGGGGAGGGATGGGGTGGGGGCCACAGATGAGCGGCTGAAAGCCCCCCTCCCCAGCCCTCCCCACAAGGGGGAGGGAGGGTTCAGGAGACGTGTGGAGATTCCATATCTGATAGGCCTGCGCCGGAAAGGATGCACCCGGCGTCCAGATCTTGTGCCAGCGGGGATATGCCCGGGGGGGTTCGTGGGCGCCCTACAACACCTCGTAATCCACGCAGCCCAGCACGGGATAGCTTTGCCCCATGGCGGCGACAAAGGCGGCATCGGTTGCGGCCAGCAAGTCCTGTGGCACCGCCTTCCATGCCGCGCGTGAGGCCCAGCGGATCACGAGGTTCAAGGCCTGCGGATCGTCATGGCGGCACCAGACCTCTTTGCCCAGATAGCCGTCGTTCTGTGCCAGAGCCGCCGACCAGATCGCCTCATCCGTCGCGATATAGCGCGCCTGATCGGCCACCGGCACCCGGAATTGCAGCCATTCGATCACCATCTTACCGCTCCTCCGCCATCCGGCTGGCCAGCAGCGACAGGGCCAGTGCGGCCAGCATGAACCCTGCCGCGGCCCAGGGCATCAGATGGGTCTGCCCGTCGACCAGCCGCCCCCCCGCCGCCGTGCCCAGCGACTGGCCCAGATAGACCACGGATGTATTCAGCGCGACGGTGGCCGAGGCGAGCATCGGGGCCAGCGCCACAAGGCGGCTTTGCTGCAAGGAGTTCGAGGCAAACCCGCCTAATCCCCAGAGCGATCCGCCCAGCAGAAACAGCGCCAGATTGCCATAGCCGATGCCAATGACCGCCAGCCCCGCTGCCATTAGCGACAGGGCAACGCCGATGGTGGGTGCAATCCCGAACCGCCCGGCCACCCGCGCGCCGATGAAATTGCCGATCACGCCAAGGCCGCCCACGATCAGGAAGGTGACCGAGACCGCCTGCGTGCCGGCCGCATAGGGGCCTTTCAGGATCGGGGTGAGATAGGTGAAGAGCGTGAACTGCCCCGACATCGACAGTAGCGTTACACAGAGCACAACCAGGAGGACGGGGTTGCCCAGCACGCGCAGCCATGCGGCCAGATCAATGCGCGGGCTGACAAGGCCTGCAGGCACCACGCGCCAGACGATCACGGCGACGGCTGCCGACAGGGCGGCCAGCCCGAGATAGGTGTTCTGCCAGCCAATCGCATCGGCCAGCAGACTGCCCAGTGGAATGCCCGCGACCGATGCCAGCGACCAGCCGATGAAGATGAAGGCAATACCCTGACCGCGCCGTTCGGCCGGCACGATCAGCCCGACGGTCGCCGCCGCCTGCGGGGTAAAGATCGCGGCCCCGATGACGGTGAGGCCGCGCAGGATCAGCGTCCACCTGAAATCCGTGGTCAGGGTGGTGCCGATATGGCCCGCCGCATAGAGGAGCAGCGCAAAGCTGAGCAGTGCGCGGCGGTCGATACGGCTGGTCCAGCCTGCGAGCAGGGGCGCGCCGACGCCCACCACAACACCGCCGACCAGCATCAACTGCCCCGCGCGGCCCGCATCCACGGCAAAATCGGCCATGAATGCGGTCAGCATGCCCGCGGGCAGCAGCACCCCGGTGCCGATGATGAGGTTGCCCAGCAGCAAGGCCCAAAGGGCGGCTGTGGCGCTGCGGTCGGAGGTTGCCATGAACGCGGTCCTGCAATTGGTTGCGGCCACCCTGTCAAGCCCGCCCCGCAGGCACAAGGGGCCGCGTAGCCCTTGCGGGATTGCAAATCCCCCGGCAGGGTGGATGCAGAGACATCGAAAGGGCAGCCCCATGCGCAGCGTGATGTGTTTCGGCGACAGCAATACCCATGGCACGATGCCGATTGCATCGCTGGCGGCGCGCGGGCGGTTTGGCCGGGCCGACCGCTGGACCACACATTTTGCGGATGCCCTGCCGGGGTGGGAGGTGATCGCGGAGGGCCAGCCGGGGCGCACGACAGTGCATGATGACCCGATCGAGGGGCCGCATCGCAACGGGCTGACGGTGCTGCCCGCATTGCTGGAAAGCCATGCGCCGCTGGATGCGGTGATCATCATGCTGGGCACGAATGATCTGAAGGCGCGGTTTGCGGTCACGGCCTTTGACATCGCCCTGTCGCTGGAAAAGCTGGTGACGGTGGTGCGGCAAAGCGGGGCAGGGCCGGATGGTGCGGCCCCGCAGGTCATGTTGGTGGTGCCGCCGCCGATTGTGGAAACGGGGTGCCTTGCGGGGATGTTCGCGGGTGGTGCTGCGAAATCAGGGGCGCTGCAGGCCGAGATTGCGCTGGCGGCGGCGCGGGCGGCCTGCCCGGTGTTCCATGCCAGCCCGCATCTGGTGGTCTCGGCGGTGGACGGCATTCATTACGACGCCCCCGTGCTGGCCCCCTTCGGCCTTGCCTTGGCCCAGGCTTTCCGGCACCACTTCGGGGACTGACATGTCAGCTGGAGACGGTGCATGGGACGACTGAGTGGGAAGACGGCCCTGGTCACGGCGGCGGGGCAGGGCATCGGGCGGGCCTCGGCACTGGCCATGGCAGCGGAAGGCGCGCGCGTGATCGCCACGGATGTGAACCGCGAGGCGCTGGCGGAACTGGCCGCGGCAGGGCTGGAGACGCGGTATCTGGATGTGCGGGACGCGATGTCGGTGGCGGCCAGCGTGCAGCCGGTGGATGTGCTGTTCAACTGCGCGGGGTTCGTGGCGGCGGGCACCATCCTGGAGTGTGACGAGGATCAGTGGAATTTCAGCATTGATCTGAACCTGACGGCGATGCACCGGATGTGCCGGGCGTTCCTGCCGGGGATGCTGGCGCAGGGGCGCGGGTCGATCATCAATATGGCCTCTGCCGTGGGGGCGCTGATCGGGGCACCCAACCGCTATGTTTACGGTGTGACCAAGGCGGGGGTGATCGGGCTGACCAAGGCGATTGCGGCGGATTTCATCACCAAGGGCATTCGCTGCAACGCGATCTGCCCCGGTACGGTGGAAAGCCCGTCACTGGAGCAGCGGCTGCGGGCCACGGGAGATTACGAGGCGGCGCGCCGTGCGTTCATTGCGCGCCAGCCCATCGGCCGGATCGGCCAGCCGGAAGAGATTGCGGCACTGATCGTGTATCTCGCGAGTGACGAGAGCAGCTATACCACGGGGGTTGCGCATGTGATTGACGGTGGCTGGACGCTGACCTGATCCCGGTGTGCGGGTATTTGAAAGCGCTTTGAATTACAAATTTGCGCTTTATGCGTGAAAAAAGCATGGCCATTTCGCCAGATGTTTGCGATAACACAAAGCGCTTTGATCCGCAGGGCGCAGTGCTGCCATGCAGCATTTGCGCTTGACCCCCCCGCCAAGGCAGGCGTTACTGGACCAAAGCAATCGCCCTGATGAACGGACCCCTTGTATTGACCGACCAAAGCATGACCCCGAACCTGCTGCAGAACGATGTGCTGCGCCATCTGACCTTCACGCTGGGCAAGGATGCAGACCACGCGAGCATCTATGACTGGCGCATGGCGCTGTCTTTTGCCATCCGCGACCGGATCGTGGGGCCATGGTTTGCCAGCACCCGCCAGACCTGGGCTGAGGATCGCAAGCGGGTTTATTACCTGTCGATGGAGTTCCTGATCGGGCGGATACTGGAAGATGCGACGGTCAACCTGGGCCTGCGCGATATGGCGCAAGCGGTGATGGCGGGGTTCGGGCAGGATTTCGCGGCGATTGTGGGCGACGAGCCGGATGCCGCCCTTGGCAACGGGGGCCTCGGGCGGCTGGCGGCCTGTTTCATGGAGAGCATGGCGACGCTGGGCTGCCCCGCCTATGGCTATGGCATCCGCTATGAACATGGGCTGTTCCGCCAACGGTTCGAGGGCGGCCAGCAGGCTGAGGCACCCGAGGATTGGCTGAACCAGCAGCACCCGTGGGAGTTCGAGCGGCCTGAATCTGCCTATACCATCGGGTTCAAAGGTGCCATTGAAACTGTCGATGGCCGCGAGGTCTGGGTGCCGGGTGAGACGGTGTTCGCATCGGCCTATGATACGCCCGTGGTGGGCTGGCAGGGCAAATGGGCCAATACGCTGCGGTTGTGGGGGGCAAAGCCCACCACGCAGTTTGACCTCGCACGGTTCAACCGGGGCGATTACGCAGCGGCGGCGGAGCCGGAGGCGCTGGCGCGGACACTGTCCCGCGTGCTGTATCCCGACGATACGACCTATGCAGGCAAGGAGTTGCGCCTGAAGCAGGAGTTTTTCCTGACATCCGCTGCGCTGCAAGATATTCTGCGGCGGTTCCTTGACAACCATTCCGACCTGCGCGCGCTGCCAAAGCATGTGGCGATCCAGATGAATGACACGCATCCCGCGATTGCGGGGCCAGAACTGATCCGCCTGCTGACGGATGAGCATGGCATGGCGTTCAACGACGCACTTGAAACGGCGCAGGCCTGCCTTGGCTATACCAACCACACGCTGCTGCCCGAGGCGCTGGAGCGTTGGGCGACTTTCACCTTCGGCAACGTGCTGCCGCGCCATATGCAGATCGTGGAACGGATCGATGGCTGGCACCGGCGCACCTATCCGAACCGCCCGCATTACGTGGGCATCGTAAAGCATCACGAGGTCAGGATGGGGGAATTGGCCTTTATCATGGCGCATAAGGTGAACGGGGTGTCGGCCCTGCATTCTGACCTTGTGAAGCAGAACCTGTTTCCTGAACTGAACGCCCTGCATCCGGGGCGGATCATCAACCAGACCAATGGGGTGACCCCGCGCCGCTGGCTGAAGATGTGCAATCAGCCCTTGTCGGGGCTGATTACCGATACGATCGGTGCGGGCTGGGAAAGCGATCTGGACCGGTTAAAGGGTCTGGAAAAGCACTGCGATGACAAAG
>JAAFHS010000430.1 GCA_013298485.1 Rhodobacterales bacterium | reverse complement strand
TCGGCTGACCATGGCGCACCGCCCAGAACCTTGAGCGTGGTTTTCAGCATCTTCTCAACCGCCTGCAATTCGCCCATTTCGGCAGGTGCGCAGAAGGCTACCGCCGTGCCATCGGCCCCGGCGCGGGCCGTGCGCCCGATGCGGTGGACATAGTTTTCGGGCACGTTGGGCATGTCGTAGTTATAGACATGCCGCACGCCCGGGATGTCGATGCCGCGTGCGGCCACGTCGGTGGCCACCAGCACATCCAGATCGCCGTTGCGGAATTCGGTCAGGGTGCGGTCACGCTGCCCCTGGCTTTTGTTGCCGTGGATCGAGCCTGCCTTGAACCCCCAGGTGACCAGCAGCTTCATCAGCTTTTCCGACCCGTGCTTGGTGCGCCCGAACACCAGGGCCTGTTCGGTCGGGTGTTTGCGCAGGTATTCCTCCAGCAGCTTGGCCTTGTCGCCGTTGGGGATGTAATGCACGCCTTGCGCAATCTTGTCGGCCGGTTTGCCTGGCGGGGCCACCTGCACCTTGACGGGGTCGCGCAGATAGGTGCTGGCCAGTTCTTCGATATCTTTCGGCATGGTCGCCGAAAACAGCATCGTCTGGCGTTTCAGCGGGATGTATTTGGCGATTTTGCGCAAGGAATGGATGAACCCCATGTCGAGCATATGGTCGGCCTCGTCCAGCACCAGATAGCCGCACTGTTCCAGGCTGACATCGCCCCGTTCCAGCAGATCGATCAACCGGCCCGGGGTTGCCACCAGCACATCGGTGCCTTTGGACAGGGCCTGCGCCTGCCGGAACAGGGAGGCGCCACCAACGACGGTGGTCACTTTGGCAGGAGTGCCTTTGGTGAACACCTCAAGGTTCTTGGCGATCTGGGTGACCAGTTCGCGCGTGGGGGCCAGGATCAGCGCGCGCACGTTGCGCGGACCCGGCGGATGGCCGATATCGAGCAGGCGGTGCAGAAGCGGCAGGCCGAAGGCGGCTGTCTTGCCGGTGCCGGTCTGGGCCAGACCCATCAGATCGCGCCCCTGCATGATATAGGGGATCGCCTGCGCCTGAATGGGTGTGGGCGTCGAAAGGGTGGTCTTTGCAAGGGCAGTCAGCAAACGGGGGCTGAGGCCCAGGTCTTGAAACGTGGTCATATATGTACTTTCCGGCCCCGTCATCGCGGGGCCAACCGGGCATGGCCCGGATTGCAGGTCTGGCCGCAGCGCGCTGACCCGCTGGCCGGATGCCAGGGGGCCGTCAGTGCGGCGGAACCCCTGCGTGACGGTGGGAACCAATGCCTTGTGTCACAAAAGGCTGCTCACGCGGCAGCGGACACAAAGGCTGCCGTGCGCATGGGGCCAAACGGCGCGCGTGTCAAGCGGAACCCCGCGCCGATTTCCCGGTTGCGCGGAACCCGCCCCGTGATTAGACGATGCGCCAGCAAACAATCAGATGGAAGCGCCATGGAATTCTTCACGATGGCCGCGTGGGCCGAGGTGTTCACACGCGAAGGGCTGACGGCGCTGGCGCAGGTGATCGGGATCGATCTGGTGTTGGCGGGTGACAATGCGATCGTCATCGGCCTTGCTGCGGCAGGGCTGCCGAAAGAAATGCGGGTGAGGGCCATTCTGGTGGGCATCATTGCGGCCACGGTGCTGCGGATCGTGTTTGCGGCGTTCACGGTGCAATTGCTGGCGATCACGGGCCTGCTGCTGGCAGGGGGCATTCTGCTGTTGTGGGTGTGCTGGAAGATGTGGCGCGAATTGCGCGACGGGCATGGCGATGAGGACCGCGCAACAGAGGCGCTGACGGGGATGGACCTGAACGCCGATGGCACGGTTGCGGGCGGCGCGCCCGCCAAGACCTTCCGGCAGGCAGCCACCCAGATTGTCATCGCGGATGTGTCGATGAGCCTTGATAATGTGCTGGCCGTGGCGGGTGCGGCCAAGGATCATCCGGTGGTGCTGGTGATCGGACTCGGGCTGTCTATCGCGCTGATGGGTCTTGCGGCATCATTCATCGCGCGGCTGCTGAACAAGCACCGCTGGATCGCTTATGTGGGGCTTGCGATCATCCTGTATGTCGCGCTGAAAATGATGTGGGAAGGCTGGCACGAGGTGGAGCCCATGGTTCTGGGCTTGCTCTGATCCCATAGCCACCTGTCACGGATTGTTTGCGCTGTTGCCGAAGATTGCGCAGGCAGCCGTGGTTGACCGAGTTTCAGGCCGAAACCTCGGCACTCCGCGTCGCTTTTGCAAAGCTGACGGTGAAGCCCGAAACTTTCAGAAGGGTCCTCATTCCAGCGCCTCCCTTTCCTGCAGCGATCCCTGATCGGGGCCAAGCGGTGCGCCCTTGCGGTCGGGGGAACGGGTGCTGCTGAAGCGGTCGAAGAGGCCGCTGCGCGCGACAATGGCACAGATTCGTGCCGCGATTTGCGTGGTCTTGACGCCATCGATCGAGGGGCGGCTCACGGATTGACGGCGGCGGTCAGCCGTCCAGATAGACAGGTCGGCTCGTCAGGGCCACAGTCTGGCCCGCGACTTCGGCATCGTGCGGCTCGCCTGCGGTCCATGTGGCGATCCAGCTACCGCCCTCGCCCGCGAAGACCAGTGCCACGTCGCCGGGGGGCATCGGCAGCGCCTCGCGGAAGCGCACGCCGCGCAGGCGTTCGTTCATTTCGCGCAAGGCGTGATAGGCGGCCTTGGGCGAATGGTCGCCGCGCGCGATGCCGTAGGTGCGTTCTTCCTCGGGCACATAGTCCTCGGTCCGATCCACGGCCACATAGGCGATGGAGAGGGGGATGCCGAGGCTGAGGTTGATCAGGAACATCCGCACCAGCACGTCAGCCTGGAGATCGTCGGAAACAAAGTCGTTGGTGGCAAAGCCCCATTCGGTGGACACCACGGGCACCGCCCTGTCCAGGGCGGCGGCGTCCACCATCGCGCGTACCTTGTCATAGTCCGGGGCCACGACTTCCGGGTCGACGTAAGGGTGGATGCTGATGGCATCGACAAGGTCGGCAAGCCCGTCGTCAAGGCAGGCCTGCAGGAAGGCAAGGCCCAGCACCTGCTCGCCGACGTTGTGGCCAAGTCCCGGGCCGATGATCGCGGCATCAGGCTCGGCGCGGCGGATGGCATCGGCGGTGGCGCCGGCGAGCGCCATGTATTCGGCGGGGTTTTCACGCGGCTCCCAGAAG
>JAAFHS010000428.1 GCA_013298485.1 Rhodobacterales bacterium | reverse complement strand
CGGGGACCGAGTTGCGGTTCGAGGATATGGGTCTTGCCACACAAGTGGCCATGCGGGCGGGTTTTCATGCCTTGGCGGCAGGCAATGCGCGGTTCCACCTGATTGATGGTGCGCGCGCGGCGGACATCGTCGCACGCGATGTCCGCGCGGCCGTTCATGTCTGACGACCTGCCCGAACCCGACCGGATCGAGGGCGCACCGCATCCGCGTGAAACGCCAACGCTGTTCGGGCACGGCGCGGCAGAGGCCGAATTTCTGGCCAGCTTCAATGCGGCCCGCCTGCACCATGGCTGGCTGATCACCGGCCCGCGCGGGGTGGGCAAGGCGACACTCGCCTGGCGGATCGCGCGGTTCCTGCTGGCCACGCCCGAAGATGATGGCGGGTTCTTCGCCGCCCCTGCACCCGATACGTTGGATATCCCCGACGATCATCCCGTGGCGCGCCGCCTGCGCCAACTGGCCGAGCCACGCCTGTTCCTGCTGCGGCGGGGGCCAAATGACAAGGCAACTGCCCTGGCGCAAGACATCCGCGTCGATGAAGTGCGCAAGATGAAATCCTTCTTCGCGCTGTCTGCCGCCGATGGCGGGCGGCGCGTGGCGATCATCGATGCCGCCGATGAGATGAACACAGGTGCCGCCAATGCCCTGCTGAAACTGCTGGAGGAGCCGCCTGCCGCGGCGACCTTTCTTGTCATCAGCCATCAGCCGCATCGCCTGCTGCCGACGATCCGATCGCGTTGCCGCGAATTGCGCCTGCCCCCCTTGCCCCCGCAGGATCTATCCGATGCCCTGACCCTTGCGGGCGGGGCTGTTGCACCGGACGCGGTGCAGGCCCTTGCAGAACTCGCAGGTGGATCGGTGGGTGAGGCGTTCCGGCTGACAAACCTTGACGGGCTAAAGCTCTATCGCACCATCAGCACCCTGATGGCCACCCTGCCCCGGATGGACCGCGCGCGAGCCATCGCCCTGTCCGATATGGCAGCGGGCAAGGGCAATGAGGCGACCTTCGATCTGATCATGACGCTGCTTGATCTGTTCCTCGCCCGCCTTGCCCGCACTGGTGCGACCGGCACCACCGCACCGGAGGCGGCACCGGGCGAGGCGGCCCTGATGGCGCGTCTGGCCCCGACCGCGACCTATGCGCGCGCCTGGGCCGATCTTGCGCAAAGCCTTGGCATTCGCGCACGCCGGGGCCGGGCCGTGAACCTTGACCCTGCCGCCCTTCTGTTGGATACGCTTTTGAAGATCGACGCGATGGCGGCGAGTTTGCCGCAAAGGTGATGACATGACGCCGGAACTGGTTGACAGCCATTGCCACCTCGACTTTCCCGATTTCGAGACCGAACTGCCCGCCGTCATTGCCCGCGCCCGCGCCGCCGGAGTGACGCGCATGGTCACGATCTGCACCCGCCTGCGGCACATGGACCGGGTGCGCGCCATTGCCGATGCGCATGAGGGCGTGTTCTTTGCCGCAGGTACGCATCCGATGAGTGCGGCGGAAGAGCCATTGGCGACGGTGGCGGAACTGGTCGCGCTGACCCGGCATCCCAAGTTCGTGGGCATCGGCGAGACCGGCCTTGACTACCACTACACTGCCGAGAGCAAGGGCGTGCAGCAGATCAGCCTGCGCATTCATATCGAAGCGGCGCAGGACACCGGGCTGCCCCTGATCATTCATGCGCGTGATGCTGATGACGACATGGCACGCATCCTGACCGAAGGGTTCAAGGCGGCCCCCTACCAATGTGTGATGCATTGCTTTTCCAGCGGTGAAGGTCTGGCCAAAGCCGCACTGGACCTCGGCTTCTACCTGTCGATGTCAGGCATTGCTGCCTTTCCAAAATCAGATGCCCTGCGCGCGATCTTTGCCGCAGCCCCGGTGGACCGCGTCCTGCTGGAAACCGACAGCCCCTATCTCGCGCCGCCCCCCTATCGCGGCAGGCGGAATGAACCCGCCTATACTGCCTTCACGGCACGTGCAGGCGCGCAGATATACGGGATGACTGAGGCCGCCTTTGCCGCACAGACCACCGCGAACTTCGACCGCTTGTTCACCCGCGCCCGCGTGGCCGCCTGATGGGGTTGCGCTTCACCATTCTGGGCTGCGGATCATCGGGGGGGGTACCGCGTCTGGGCGGCGACTGGGGCGCCTGCGATCCCGCCAACCCGAAAAACCGCCGCCGCCGCTGTTCCATGCTGGTCGAACGCGATGGGCCGGATGGCACCACGCGCGTCTTGATCGACACCTCGCCCGACATGCGCGAGCAATTGCTGGATGCCGGCATCGGCACGCTGGATGCCGTCGTCTATACCCACAGCCATGCCGACCACATGCACGGCATTGATGACCTGCGCCAGATCGTGTTCAACATGCGCGCCCGCATCCCCGTCTGGGCCGATGGTCCGACGCAAGAGGCGCTGCTATCGCGGTTCGGCTATGCCTTCACGCAGCCCGAAGGCTCCCCCTATCCGCCGATTCTGGATCTGCACACGATTGATGGTGATGTGCGGATCACAGGCGCGGGGGGCGAAGTCAGCCTGACACCGTTCCGGGCCGAGCATGGCGCGATGGATGCGCTGGGTTTTCGGATCGGGCCCCTGGCCTATCTGCCGGATGTCGTCGCCCTGCCACCCGAAAGCTGGCAGCATCTGGCGGGACTGGACTGCTGGGTGCTGGATGCGCTGCGCCGCAAACCGCACCCGACGCATGTGCATCTGGCGCTTTCGCTGGAATGGATCGCCAAAATGGCCCCGGCCCGCGCGGTGCTGACCAACATGCATGTCGATCTCGACTATGCCGAGTTGATGGGCGAACTGCCGCCCCATATTGAGCCCGCCTATGATGGCCTTGTGATCGCGTATCCGGATTGAGCGCCCTTCTGGATGTCATCCTGCCGGTCTTTCTGGTGATCGGGTTCGGCTATGCGATGGCGCGGGCCAAGCTGTTTGACGATGCGGCGGTGGACGGCGTGATGCGCTTTGCGCAGAGCTTTGCGCTGCCCTGCCTGCTGTTCCGGTCGGTCGCGACGCTGGATCTGAGCGTGGCCTATCATCCGGGGCTGATGCTGTCGTTCTATATCGCCGCATTCGCCGGATTTGCCGCGGGGTTTGCGGCGGCAAGGGTCATCTTCAAGCGCCCGCTGGAGGATGCGGTGGCAATCGGCTTTGCCTGCCTCTTTTCCAATTCGCTGCTGC
>JAAFHS010000427.1 GCA_013298485.1 Rhodobacterales bacterium | reverse complement strand
CAGGGCCACACGCCCGCACGTGCCACGGGCGAATCAAGGCTGGCGGCGCCAGACTACCTGGTCGAAGTGATCGTCATCGCCGCCGTCTGAGGCTGCAGAAAATCAATTTGCATGATGCAGGCCCGCGATGTTCCCAAGGGGACTTCGCGGGCACCAAGACGGACATACACCTCCACCTGACGGACAATGGTCTGTCATCCCACGGTGCGCTTGACCGATTTTGTCAGCGCCACCCCCCATGGATGGAGTGTCAAAATGTTCGGCTTAAATATATTTCTGCGCAGCGTTATCCTCGGTGCCGTCTTGATCGGTGCGGGGTCCGCCGCATCCGCCATGACCGTCACGCGGTGCAACAAACTGATTGATGGCGTCTTCCGCACCGTGATCATCGTCAATCACGATGGCGAAAAGACGGTCTATCCGCTGGGCGAGGATGGCCTGACCCGCCGCATCGCCTATGACGCCCGCGCAGCGATTGCATGGGCGAGCCAGAAATACGGCGTCGACGATGTCTTCTACGGTGACTGCGCGGTGGATAAGGGCCGTGATTTCGATCTGGTTGCAGACATCGGCGGTGATGATGCTGACGGTGACAGCGGCGACACGGGCGATAGCGACGCAGGCAGCGACGACACGGGCGGTGGCGACACAGGCGGTGGCGACACGGGCGGGAGTGACCTGGGTGGGAATGACGCAGGCAGCGATGACACGGACGGTGATGAGACGGCGATCCGCTGATGCCGCCGTCAGGCGATAGGTCCCGCCCAAAAAGCCGCGGCGCTCAGAACGCCGCGTCCAACAGCAGGCGGAGCGCAAGCCGCCTGATCGCTTTGGCCGTAGCCATGCCCAGATGCCGCAACAGGCGCAGGGCCTGCATTGTCATGACGCCGGGAGCACGCGGATAACGATACGACGACCGGATATCCGTCGGCCCCGGCACCGTCACCAGCGCGTCAAGGGCAGCATGGGGCGACATCTGATGCAGCCCATCCGGGTCAATGGTGCCTGCGAATTCTGGCCCAAGGGCCGCAATGTAATCCTGTTGATCCGGCTCACGCCCCTGCAGGCCCGACCGAAAGATAGGCGACCAGCGCCGCGGTGGAGCCGTCCTTGCCCGCCGCGTCCGCCCGCCCCTCCAGCAGCGGCTGCAGGGCCAGCGCAAGTTCCTTGCCCAGTTCCACCCCCCACTGATCATAGGAATTGATGCCCAGGATCACCCCTTCCACGAACACCCGGTGTTCATAAAGGGCGATGATCTGCCCCAGCACAAAGGGCGTCAGCTGGCGGTAGACCAGCGTCGTCGATGGCCGGTTCCCCGGAAACACCCGGTGGCGCGCCTGCCGGTCCAGCTCCGCCCCCGTCAGGCCCTTGGCCGCCATGATCGTTCTCGCCTCGGCCAAGGACCGCCCGCGCAGCAACGCCTCTGACTGCGCCAGGCAGTTCGAGACCAAGAGCAGATGCTGATGCGCAAGATGCGGCTCGTGCCCCACCTTCGCCACCAGAAACTCGCACGGGATGATCCGTGTCCCCTGATGGATCAGCTGATAGAATGCATGCTGTCCGTTCGTGCCCGGCTCCCCCCAGACCACCGGGCCCGAATGATAGGGCAGGTCCGCCCCGTCCATCCCCACCCGCTTGCCGTTACTCTCCATCTCCAGCTGCTGCAGATAGGCCGGCAGGCGCGACAGCCGCTGCTCATAGGGCAGCACCGCGCGCGTGGCATAGCCGCAGATCTGGTTGTGCCAGATGCCCACCAGCGCCAGCAGGACAGGCAGGTTCTGCCCGAACGCCGCGGTACGGAAATGCGCATCCATCTCCGCCGCCCCCGCAAGGAAGGCCTCAAAATCATCCGGCCCGATCGCCAGCATCAGCGACAGGCCAATAGGCCCCCACATCGAATAGCGCCCGCCCACCCAATCCTCAAATCCGAACACCCGCGCGGGGTCGATCCCAAACGCCGCCGTCTTGTCTGCCGCCGTGCTGACCGCCGCGAACTGCGCGCCGGGATCGGCAACCTTGCCCGCCATCCATGTGCGCGCCGTCTGCGCATTCGTCATCGTCTCGATGGTCGTAAACGTCTTCGACGCCACGATCACCAGCGTCGTTTCCGGGTTCAACCCCCGCAGGATATCCGCGATATGCGCGCCGTCCACGTTCGACACGAAATGCGCACGCGGCCCGTCGGCAAAGGGCGACAATGCGATACACGCCATCGCGGGGCCAAGGTCCGATCCCCCGATCCCGATATTGACCACATCCGTGATCGCACCGCCCTGCCCCTTGATCCGCCCCTCGCGCACATCCCGCGCAAAGACCTGCATCCGCGCATGCGTCGCGCGCAGATCGGGCATCACATCGCGGCCATCAACGACCAGACGCCCCGTCATGTTGCGCAAGGCGGTATGCAGCACCGCCCGGCCTTCCGTCTCGTTGATCTTGGCACCCGCAAACATCGCATCCCGCTTGGCCGCAACCGCTGCGCCTTCCGCCAAATCCAACAGCAGCGCGCGGCCCGCCGCATCGATGTTCGTTTTGGAATAATCAAACAGCATGTCACCCAGACGCGCCGAAAAATCCGCCGCGCGGTCTGCGTCAAACAATGACAGGATCGCGCGGTCCGCGACCCCTGCATGATGATCCTTTAGCGCCTGCCAGTTGTCCGCCATCAAATCACTCCGCCCAATGCACCGTTGCGTTGGCCAGCACGGCTTTCACCGGGGCCTCCAGTTCGCTCAATTGCGCCACCCGTTCGATGGCCGTGCGCTTCTCGGCCCCCGCAATCAGGACATGCGTCTTCATCGCCCCCCGCAGCACCGGTGCCGTCAGCGTGATGCGCGGCTCGCCCGCCGCATCCGCCCGCAAGGCCATCACCGGCGGGGCCTGCGGTGCCAACGCCTCGGCCAGCAGATCCGCCCCGGGAAACAGGCTTGCCGTATGCATATCCGCCCCCATCCCCAGCAGCAGTACCGAAATCGGCAGATGCGGCGTGATCCCCGCGCCAAGGGCCTCCAGCACATCCTCGGGCTGCGGCGTATCCGCATAAAGCGGCACGTATTGCGCCGCCTGCGCCATCCCGCGCAAAAGCCGCTCGCGGATCAACCGCGTGTTTGATCGCGCATGGTCTTCGGGCACCCAGCGTTCGTCATTCAGAAACACGCTCACATGCGCCCAGTCGATATCCACACCCGACAATGT
>JAAFHS010000426.1 GCA_013298485.1 Rhodobacterales bacterium | reverse complement strand
TCGCGGAATTCGATCATCGTGGGTTTGTCGGTCACAGGAAGCCTCCGGCATCTTTCCCACCGGTCTTGGCGATGCCACGGCGACGGAAATATTCAGCAATTGCAAGCAGGGTGATGGACGTCAGCACAAGGCAGGTGCCCAGGGCCAGCATCGCGGGCACATTCGCGGGAAACCGGAACTGCCCGAAGATATAGGCCGACAGCACCACATCGCTGCCCCCCAGGAAGTAGGCGATGATGAATTCATCCAGACTGATCGTGAAACAGATCAGGAAGGACGATACGATGCCCGGCAGCACCAGCGGAAAGATGATCAGCATAAAGGTCGAAAAGGTCGACTCCCCCAGATCAAGCGCCGCTTCCTCCAGGGACCGGTCCAGCGATTGAAACGCCGATGACAGGATCGCCACCGCAAAGGGTGTACAGATCAGCACATGGCCGAGGATGATCGTGAACAGCGACAGCTTGATCCCGATCGCCAGCAGCACCACGATCAGCGAAATCGCGATGATCATCTCGGGCAGCACCAGGGGCAGCATCACCAACCCCATGATTGGTGTCTTGCCGGGAAAATCAAACCGCGTTGACGCCCGCGCGGCAAAAAGGCCCAACAGCGTCGACAGGCTCGATGCGGTCAATGACACGATCATCGAATTGCCAAAGGCGCGCCACAACGTCTGATCCGCCCACATCTTTTCAAACCAGGCGGTGGTGAACCCCTGCAGCGGAAAGGCGATGATCTTGTTGCTGGAGAACGCGAAAAGCGGCAGCAGCACGATGGGTGCGTATAAAAACACCAGATACAGCACCGCATAAATCCGCAGGCCCGGCGATTTCATCGGCTGGTCCCCTTCAGATATTTGCGGTTCAGCATCACGAAAATCACACTCACCGCCGCCACGATCAGCATCGCCGACACCGCAATCGCCGAGCCGAGCGCCTTGTCATTCTGCTTCAGCAGGATCTTTTCGATCCATGTCGCAATCAGCGGATATTTCCCGTCCCCGATCAGGTTCGGCGTCACGTAATCGCCCACCGTCGGGATGAATACGATCAGCACCGCCGCCACAACCCCCGGCACCGACAGGGGCAGCGTCACCCGCAGGAAGGTGCGGAATTTCGACTCGCCCAGATCCTGCCCTGCCTCCAGCAGCGACCGGTCGATCTTTTCCAGCGCCACGAAAATCGGCAGGATCGCAAAGGGTGCATAGGCATGCGCCAGGGTGATCGTCAGCGCCACGGGTGCATTGGTCATAAAGCTCATCGGGCCATCGGAAAGATGCAGTATTTCCAACGTCGAACTCAACACGCCCTTGTAGCCAAGGATCACCTGCCACAAAAACACCCGCACCACATAACTGGTCCAGAACGGGATGGTGATCAGGAACAGCCAGATCGCCTTGCGCTTCGGCGGCACGCAAAAGCTCACGTAATAGGCAATCGGATAGGCCAGCAGCACCGTGGCCAGCGTCACCGACACCGACACCATCAGGGACCGCGCCATGATCAGCTGGTACACCCGGCCCGTCCACACGGTCAGATAATTGGCAATGGTCACGGGGGCGGCGACGATCTTGTTCCCCTCAACGGATTGGTCGGTCAGGAATGAAAAGATCACCACCGTCGCAAGCGGGACAGCCGTCAAAAGCACGCAGTAGATCAGCGTGGGGCTTATCAGCCGCAGGCCCTTCACGCCCTCTGACAGGCCGTCATGCGCTGTCGCGTTGCCCACACTCATTGGCGATCCGACCCCCGTTTCGGAATTTTTGCTTAACCCTTTCTGGCACATGCCATCACGGACTGGAAAGCCCCTTTTCACAATCCTGTTGCAAAGGTCATCGATGAATGCACGAAAGACGGGCAGCAACCCGTCTGGCTGCCACCCGTTCTATCCCGTCCTGAACCCGTCAATACTGCGCCTTAGCGCACGACCGCCTCGATCGCGATCGACCGCTTTTTCAGCTCGTCATACAGCGTCGGGATCACCCGCAGCGATCCGACCGCCGCGCGCAGCGCGTCCGACAGCAGCGCCTCTGACGTGGCCCGCCCAGCCACACGCCAAACCATCCGGCGCTTCACGCCATCGTCATAGACGATTTCAGTGGCCCCCTGACGATCCGTCCGAAGCCCGAGAAAATCCGCACCGCCATGCGGCGCATGGAAGAATGACTGGTGACCCATGATACTGCCCGTTTTTTGTTCTTCTCTTTTTTTTACAGGGTGTGGCAGGTGCCGCCCTGCGTCAATGCAACTGTGTTGAAATCGCGGTGAAATCCGCGTGAGCGCATCGTATTGGCCACAGATTCGGCGCGATACCTGCAATTGTGGCGAAACTCCGCCACGCCCGCGCCACATTCCAGCCACAATTCAGACCGCCACCTCGAACTGCGGGCGGTCCAGCAGCCGCTCCAGCACCTGCAATGCCCCGTCCAGCCGCGCCATCGGCATATGTCCCGCAATGGCAATCCTGACTGCATTGGGCGCGCGCCCATGCACCAGCGCAAACTCGTCTGCCGGGCGCACCAACACCCCCTGCTCTGCCGCCATCCGCGTGAAGGCCGATGCCCGCCAGCCGGATGGCAGCTGCAGCCAGGTGATCGGCAATCCCGGCTGCCAGGCCACACCGAATCGTCCCAGCCGGTTGACCACCACCTCCACACGCCGCTCCATCTCCAGTTGCGCCGCCCGGCGCAACCGTTCCGCCTCGCCCGTCTGCAACAGATGCAGCAGCATTTCCGACACCGGCAGCGCCAGTGAAAATGAACTGTGCTGCATTGTCAGCCGTCCCGCCTCGCCCATCCCCGCGGGGCAGATGATGAACCCGATCCGCAGCGCCGCCGAGATTGTCTTTGACAGGCTGCCCACATGCCAGACCCGTTCCGGCGCCAGGGCGCGCATCGTGGCAAGGCTGCGCACCGACGGCGCATAACAGCCATCCTCGATGATCTGCAGATCGTAATCCCGCGCGATCCGCACAATCTCGGCCCGCCGCGCCGCGCCCATCTTCACTGTCGTCGGGTTCTGCGCCTCGGGCGTCAGGCACAGGATCTGCGGGCGGTGCCGCCGGCATGCGGCCTCCAGGCTGTCGGGGATCACCCCTTCACTGTCCAGTTCCAGCCCCACCACCTCGGCCCGCGCCAGACGGGCGGCATAGCGAAACCCCGCATAGGCCAGTTCCTCCACCAGCACCACGGGCCG
>JAAFHS010000425.1 GCA_013298485.1 Rhodobacterales bacterium | reverse complement strand
CGACATGCGCATCACCCTGCCGCATCCGGTGGCAGGCAGTGGCACGGTCGACCTGATCGGCAATCCCCTGAAATTCAGCGCAACCCCCGTCACCTATCAGGGCGCACCACCGACCCTGGGACAGCATACGCGCACCGTTCTGCAGGGCATCCTCGACATGACGGACGCGGATATCACAGCCCTGATCGCATCAGGCGCCATCGGAGAGACAGCATGACCACAACAGGCGCGGATATCGTGGGGCAGGCGCTGGCGCTGGCAGGGGCCACCCATGCGTTCGGCATTCCGGGGGGCGAGGTTCTGGCCGTGATCGACGGGCTGGACCATGCGGGCATCCGGTTCGTGCTGGTGAAACACGAAAACGCCGGCGGCTTTTTCGCCGAAGGGCTATGGCACGTGTCGGGGGCATTGCCGATCCTGGTCGCGACACTGGGGCCGGGGGTTGCGAACGCGGTCAACGTGGTGGCGAACGCGATGCAGGACCGCGTGCCCCTGATTTTCCTGACAGGCTGTGTCGATGCGGCCGAGGCGGAAACCTATACGCATCAGGTGTTTGACCATCAGGCGATGCTGCGGCCGGTAGTGAAGGCCAGCTTTCGTCTGGCACCCGGTGCCATCGGGGCCACGATGGCCAAGGCGATTGCAATTGCGACGTCGGGCCAGCCCGGCCCTGTGCATATCGACGTGCCGATCGGCGTGGCCGAGGCTGTGACGTCCGAGGCATCCCCGATCCTGGCAGCGCCCTTGCGTCCGGGCCTGCCCCCGGCCATGGATCTGGTCGCCGTGCGCGCGGCCCTTGCATCGGCCCGCAAACCCCTGGCCATTGCCGGTGTGGATGCGGTGAACGAAGGGGCCGGGCCTGCCATCACCGCGTTCTGCCGCGAACATCACATCCCGCTGATCACGACCTACAAGGGCAAGGGGCTGATGCCGGAAACCGACCCCCTGTCGCTGGGCGGGGCGGGGCTGTCGCCGCGCGCGGACAAGGTCTTGACGCCGCTGATCGCACAGGCGGATGTGATCCTGCTGCTGGGCTATGACCCGATTGAAATGCGTATCGGCTGGCGCAATCTGTGGCGCGGCGATCAGACGGTGATCGAGGTGACGCCCGCCCTGCGCACGCATGGGATGCACCGGGTCGATCATACCTTGCCGGGCAGCCTTGCCGAAACACTGCCGGCCTTGCGCCATGCGGCCCCGGCGCGCTGGGATGACAACCAGATTGGGACGGCCCGCGCCGCATTGGCCGATCTGTTCAGCGGTCCACCCACCTGGGGTCCGCATGCCGTTTTCCGCACCCTGCGCAACACGTTGCCGCCCGAGACGATTGCCACGGCGGACAGTGGCGCGCACCGCATTCTGGTCAGCCAGATGTGGACGAGTTTTGCCCCCCGCCTGATGTATCAGTCGACAGCCCTTTGCACGATGGCCTGCGCATTGCCGTTGGCGGCGGGGGCCAAGATCGGGCGTCCCGACGTCCCCGTGATTGCCTTCATGGGCGATGCCGGGCTGGAGATGGGCGCGGGCGAACTGGCCACGCTGCGCGATCTGAAACTGCCGGTCATCATCTGCGTGCTGGTGGATGAAAGCCTGGCCCTGATCGAGTTGAAACAGCGCGGCAGTCAGCGGCAGAACCTTGGCGTTGATTTCGGGGGCACGGATTTTCCCGCGCTGGCGGCTGCCTTCGGCGGGCATGGCGTCTGGGTTGACGATGCGGCAACCTTGACCGATGCGGCAAGACAGGCGATGACGCGCGACACCTTTACGCTGATTGCCGCGCGGATCGGCAGACGGGCCTATGACGGGGCCTTTTGAACGCCGCAAGACTGAGCAACCGCCCAGCTCACGGTCTTTTGCTTTCTTTTCCGCACAGTTAGGCAGCTTTTTGCGCGGATTTCTGCAATGATGGACGGCCTGGGATGAACAGTTCGTGACTTTGCATGTTCGTGAGTTGAAAAAACGGGCGGCCCAAGGTCATGGGTATATGGAATAGCTGGAGTGCGAGTGGCGTGATGACTGCGACAACCGACTTTTGCGGAATGGATCTGTCTTTGGATGCAACACTGGCCCCGTTGTGGGATCGGGTGATCCACGGGGTTCTTTCGCATGCCGCATCAACGGGACCTGATCTGAATGCCGTGATTGCCGCAGCACCTGATTTCGCGCTGGCCCAGGCGATCCGGGGGATTTCGTGCCTGCTGCTGGGACGTCAGGAAATGGTGACGGTCGCACACTCGGCCCTGGCCGAGGCGCGGGCTGCCGCGAAACGGCAGGCCCCGACAGCGCGCGAGATGGCCTTCATCGACGCCTTGCAGGACTGGCTGGAGGGTCGGCCATCCGCTGCCGCACGGCGCATGCAGGCGGTGCTGTCCGCTTATCCGCGTGACGCACTGGCGATGAAGATGGTGCAGGCGATCCATTTCGTGATGGGCCGCCCGCTGGATATGCGCGCCTCGGTCGAGGCGATCTTGCCGCAATGGGATGATCACCCCGCACGGGGCTATATCCTTGGTTGTCATGCCTTTTCTCTGGAAGAAACCGGGGAATATGTGCGGGCCGAACAGACCGGCAAACTGGGTGTGGAACTGGCCCCCCAGGATGCCTGGGGCCTGCATGCCGTGGCCCATGTCTATGACATGACGGGCCGCGCGCAGGATGGGCTGACATGGCTGACGGGGCGCGAATCCTCGTGGTCGCATTGCAACAACTTCCGTTTTCACGTCTGGTGGCACCGTGCGCTGATGTATCTGGACCTGGGCCAGTATGACGCGGCGCTTGATCTTTATGACCGCGAAGTGCGCGCCGACAAGACCGATGATTACCGCGATATCTCCAACGCCGCATCACTGCTGTCGCGGCTTGAGGTGGAAGGTGTGGCCATTGGCAACCGCTGGGATGAGCTGGCCGATCTGTCGGAAAACCGCGCGGCGGATGGCTGCCTCGCATTTGCCGATCTGCACTATCTTCTGTCGCTGATCGGGGGCGAGCGTGATGCTGCTGCGGCCCAGTTGGTGGCGCGGATGGCCGCGGCGCGTGCCGAACAGGGCGAATCGCAGCGCATCATTTCCCATCCCGGGCTGAAAGTTGCCCAAGGCCTGCAGGCCTTTGCCGCGGGCGAATATTCTGTGGCATGGCTGCATCTGCAGCATTCGCGGGCGGATCTTCGCCAGATTGGCGGCAGTCATGCCCAACGTGATGTTTTTGCAAG
>JAAFHS010000424.1 GCA_013298485.1 Rhodobacterales bacterium | reverse complement strand
GCGGCCAATCTGGTGGCCCCGTCGGGGGAGCCATTCGCACTGGACCGCTCAGGCGTGGTGCTGACGGTGATCGGGGACGGGCAGGCGGTTGAAATCCGGGGCTGTCCGGCGGGTTAGCGCGGGATGATATCTATCAGAAGCAGACGGCACCCCTCTAGCTGATCGCCTCTTTGAAACCGTCTGATGGGCCTTCCCCAAGGAAGGACCATCGGTTTCATTGCCCATAAGGCTGAAAGCCGTTGGGCAAGGGGTGTGGGGCAGCAGGGCATGCTCTTCAATCTGCCCGCGACTGCCTGGGCTGGCGCGGCTATCACGCCTGCCGGGGGGTGATGAGCGAGCAGAAAACCTCCGGTGGAGGTTTTCCGCGAAGACCGCCCAGCCCGTGGCCGGGCCGGGTGGCAGGCGCGGGCAGATTTGTCGCGGGACAAATCTGCCAAGGGACAAGTGCCCGGTTTCCGTCAAACCTCTTCCTGCCTAGCGCGTAGCCCGCGCCTGCCTTGCAGGCTTCAGCATCACGCGCCCCAGTCCCCAGATCATGGCACAGATCAGCGCCGATCCCGCGACATAGATCCCGAAGGCCATGCCCTTGCCCGCGTCCGCCAGACCCAGCCAAGCAGGCGCATGCCCGGTGACAAGGGCGGGCAGCAGGACGATGGCCCCCAGCGCCAGTGACCCCGCCATCGCCCCGGCCAGCAGGCCGCGCGGGCCGCGCGAGAGCCCCCGGCGGGCGGCCCGGATCATGCGGGTGATATCCTCTTGCGCGGCCAGGATCGCAGGCACGACCAGCAGCACGAGGATCATCCCGAAGCCAAGACCATAGGACAGGGTGATGATGGTGGGTTTCAGGAACGCAGCCTGACTGGAGCGTTCAAACAGCAAGGGGGCAAGGCCCAGCACGGTGGTGGCCGTGGTCAGCAGGACAGGGCGGAAACGGTCGGCGACGGCATCGACGATGGCCGGGCGCAACCCGCGCTTTTCGGCATATTCATCAACGGTGGAAATCAGCACGATGGCATCGTTGATGATGATGCCGGACATGCCGATCAGACCGACGATGGAAAACATCGACAGGGGCACGCCCCAGTGCCAATGGCCAAAGATCGCACCGACAAGGCCGAAGGGGATGACGGACATGACGACCACGGGCCGGGTCCAGCTTTCGAAAATCCAGGCGAGGCACAGGTAGATGCCGATCAGGGCAAGGATCATGCCTTCTGCCGCCCCGCCCAGAAAGGCCGCCTCTTCGGCCTTGGCACCGGACTGGCGCGAGGCGACGGCATGCGCGGCCTCGACCGCGGGGATGATCTCTTCGCGCAAGGCCCGCTCGATCTCGGCGGCGCGGGCGGGGTTGTCTTCGGCCAGATCGGCGCTGACGGTCACGACGCGCGCGCCGTTTTCGCGGTAGACGGTGGAAAAGCCCGCCGTCCGCGTGACCGTCACGATGTCGGACAGGGGAACATAGGCCCCGTCAGGTGCCCGCATCAGGGTGCGGTCCATGAAATCGGCCGTCAGTTCGGCGGCGGGCAGTTCCACGCGGATCGCGGCAGAGCGCGGGCCATCGGGGTAGGTCGCGGCCTCGATCCCGGCCAGGCGGTCGCGCAGGTCGCGGCCCAGCGCATCGATGGAAAAGCCAAGGGCCTGGCCCTGTGGCGTCAGGTTCAGGATCAACTCGTCCTTGTCATAGGCCAGCGTGTCTTCCAGGGCGGATACTTCGGGGTATTGCGACAGGCGGGCCTTCAGGTCTTCGGCGGCGGCCTTCAACCCTTCGGCACTTGTGCCGAACAGATCGACGGAGATCGCATCGCCGCCGGGGCCGAAGCGGCCGCCACGGAAGGACAGCTCCTCGAGCAGGGGGTGGCGGCGGATTTCGGATTCGAGGGCGGCGATGAATTCAAAGCTGGAATAGGGGCGCAGATCAGGGTCGATCAGTTCGATGGAAATGCCGCCCAGAAGATCGGCATCCTTGGTGTCGGCGGATGCAAGGCCGCGCCCCGCACCGCCGCCGACCTCGGCCACCGCATAATCGACCGGATCTGTGCCGTGTTCCTCCGCCAGCCGTGCGGCAGTGGCGGCGGTGGCGCGCTGCATCTCGTGCATCATGGCGAGGCTGTCATCACGGGTGGCCCCGGGCAGCATGGCGAAATTGCCCGATATGCTGGACTGTTCGGGCGCGTCGAAAAAGCGGAACTGCACATCGCCGCGGATGAACAGCGCGGCCTGCGAGGCCAGAAGGGCGAGCAGCAGGGCCATGACCGGATAGCGCCAGGTGATGACGGCGCGCATGGCGGGTTTCATCATGCGGTCCTGAAACCAGGCCATGCCACGGTTTACCGCACGGCTCGGGGCGTCATACCAGGGGGCGGCATGCGCGGCCTTCAGGGCATGGAACATGTGGTTGGGCAGGATCAGAAAACATTCGACGAGCGAGGCGAGCAGGACGGCGATGACGGTGAAGGGGATATCGGCGATCAGATCGCCGAAACGCCCGCCGATCACGACAAGGCCCCAGAAGGCGATGACGGTGGTCAGCGTGGAGGCCACAACAGGTGCGCCCATGCGGCGGGCCCCGTATTCGGCGGCGGTGAGGGGGTCTTCGCCCAAGGTGCGGGCGCGCCAGTCGGCGTGTTCGGCCACGACGATGGCATCATCGACGACAACGCCCAGCATGATGATGAGGGCAAAGAGCGAAATCATGTTGAGGGTGAGGCCGCCCACATACATGGCGGCAACGGCGGCCAGCATTGATACGGGAATACCGGCGGCAACCCAGAGGGCGGTGCGGGCGTTCAGGAACAGGAACAGCAGCAACAGGACAAGGCCAAGGCCCATCAGACCGTTGTCGAGCAGCAGTTGCAGCCGGTCGGTGATCTGATCGGCGCGGGTGCGCACGAGATCGATCGTGACACCGGGCGGCAGGGTGGCCTGCATGGCGGCGGCAACATCGGTGACGGCGGCCTGCATGCGGATGGCATCGCCATCGGGTGTGCGTTCGACACGGATGGTCATGGCCGGATTGTCGCCGACAAAGGCGGCCCGTCCGCGTGTCGCCCCAGAGACGGTGATGGTGGCGATATCGCCGATGCTGACTTTGGTGCCGTCGGGCGCGGATTTCAGCACGATGGCTGCGATCTGATCGGCGCTGCGCCGGGCGGTGCCGGTGCGCACGCGGGCGGAACCATCGCCCACCTCGCCCGCCGGGGCGGTCGCGACCT
>JAAFHS010000423.1 GCA_013298485.1 Rhodobacterales bacterium | reverse complement strand
TTCCACCGCCCGTTCCAGTGACGGAAACCGCGCCACCACATTGCGTGGCCGATCATTGCCCTCCAGCTGCACATAGCGCCCGCCGCGTGCCAGAAACACGCCGCCATGTGCCGCAATCGCCACCGTCGCCCCCGCCGCATAGCGCGCATAGGCCTCCGCATCCGTCACATGCACATGCGCAATCCACAGTGCCGTCGCCATCTTATGCCCCCACCACGGCTTCTGCCGCCCTGATCGCCGCATCCGCATTGGTCACGTCCGCGCCGCCCGCCTGCGCCATATCCGGCCGCCCGCCGCCACCCTTGCCACCAAGCGCCTCGGCTGCCGCCTTCACGATATTCACCGCCGACAGACGCCCCGTCAGGTCCGCCGTCACCCCCGCGGCAACCGCCGCCTTACCGCCCGCATCCGCGATCAGCAGCACCGCCCCCGACCCAATCCGCGCCTTCATCTCGTCAATCAGCCCCGGCAGATCTTTGCCAGACACACCGGAAAGAACCTGCGCGATGAAGGCCACCCCCTTGATATCCTTGGCATCCAGCCCTGCCGCCTTGCCGCCCATCGCCAGTTCGCGTCGCAATTGCGCGACCTCGTTCTGCAGGGCACGCCGTTCGTCGGCCAGCGCCTTCACGCGCTCCACAACCTCGCCCGCATGGGTTTTCAGCATCCCCGCCACCTCTGCCAGCCGCGCATCCTGCGCGCGCAGGTGGTCCAGTGCCGCCTGCCCCGTCAGCCCTTCAATCCGCCGCACCCCCGCACTCGATGCGCTATCGCCCAGCAACACAAACGCCCCGATATCCCCGGTCCGCGCCACATGCGTGCCCCCGCACAGTTCCAGCGAATAGGTCGCACCGTTCGCGCCCTTGCCCGACCCCTCGAGCGTGCCCATACTGACGACCCGCACTTCATCGCCATATTTTTCGCCAAACAGCGCCTGCGCCCCGATCGCGCGCGCATCATCCGGCGTCATGATCCGGGTTTCCACCGCGCCGTTCTGGCGGATGAAGGCATTCACCTCTGCCTCGACCGACGCAAGCTCCGCGCCCGACAATCCCTTGCCATGGCTGAAATCGAACCGCATCCGGTCTGCCGCGTTCAAACTGCCACGCTGCGCCACATGGTCACCAAGCGCGCGCCGCAGCGCCTCGTGCAAAAGGTGCGTCACCGAATGGTTCGCCCGGATCGCACTGCGCCGCGCATGGTCAACCGTCAGTGCAGCGCCCTGCCCCGTCGCAATCCTGCCTTCCGTGACCTCGGCCACATGAATGAACAGGCCTTGGGATTTCTTCACATCCGTGATGCGCGCAAGCCCGGTCTCGGTGCGCAGGGTGCCGTGATCGCCGACCTGCCCCCCCGATTCCGCATAGAACGGCGTCTGGTTCAGAATGACCTGCACCTGCGCGCCCGCACTTGCATCGGCCACCGCAGCACCCCCCGCGACAATCGCCAGAACCTGCCCTTCCGCCACTTCCGTGTCATAGCCCAGAAACTCGGTCGCGCCATGCGCCTCGGCCAGATCAAACCAGATCGCGGCATCCTTGGTCTCGCCCGTCCCCGCCCAGCTGGCCCGCGCCTTGGTCTTTTGTTCCGCCATCGCTGCGTCAAAGCCCGCGACATCCACCGCACGGCCCCGCTCGCGCAGCGCATCCTGCGTCAGGTCCAGCGGAAAGCCGTAAGTGTCATACAGCTTGAACGCCGCAGCCCCCGGCAGATCGCCGCCTTCGGGCAGGCGGGCCAGCTCGTCATCCAGCAGCTTCAGCCCCCGGTCCAATGTCGTCTTGAACCGCGTCTCCTCCAGCCGCAATGTCTCTTCGATCATCGCCTGCCCGCGTGCCAGTTCCGGATAGGCCGCCCCCATCTGCCGCACCAAGGCCGGCACCAGCCGCCACATCACCGGGTCCTGCGACCCCAGCATATGGGCATGCCGCATCGCCCGCCGCATGATCCGCCGCAACACATAGCCCCGCCCCTCATTCGATGGCATCACCCCATCGGCAATCAGGAACGAGGTTGAGCGCAGATGATCCGCAATCACCCGGTGATGCGTCTTGCCCGGCCCATCGGGATCAGAACTTGTCGCATGCGCCGACGCCTCGATCAGGCTGCGCATCAGGTCGGTGTCGTAATTGTCATGCTTGCCCTGCAGCAGCGCCCCGATCCGTTCCAGCCCCATGCCCGTGTCAATCGACTGCATGTCCAAAGGCCGCATGGAGCCATCCGCGAACTGTTCGTTCTGCATGAAGACGTTGTTCCAGATCTCGATGAACCGGTCGCCATCCTCATCCGCGCTCCCCGGCGGGCCGCCCCAGATTTTATCACCATGGTCATAGAAAATCTCGGTGCAAGGCCCGCAAGGCCCCGTCGGCCCCATGCGCCAGAAATTGTCATCCGTGGGAATGCGGATGATCCGGCCCTCCGGCAAGCCCGCGATCTTTTTCCAAAGTGCTGCCGCCTCGTCATCCGTATGGTAAACCGTGACTGTCAGCTTATCTTTCGCAAGGCCAAAATCGCTGGTCAGCAATTCCCAGGCATAGGCGATCGCCTGTTCCTTGAAATAATCACCAAAGCTGAAATTGCCCAGCATTTCAAAAAACGTATGGTGCCGCGCAGTATAGCCCACATTGTCCAGATCATTGTGCTTGCCGCCCGCGCGCACGCATTTCTGCGCTGTTGTCGCGCGTTTGTAATCGCGCGTCTCCACCCCGGTGAAGCAATTCTTGAACTGCACCATGCCGGAATTGGCAAACATCAGCGTCGGGTCATTGCGCGGCACCAAGGGGCTGCTGTCCACGACCCGGTGGCCATTGCGCCGGAAAAAATCAAGGAAAGTCGATCGGATATCATTCAAGGATGGCATGAGCGGCGCCCTTTATTCACGCATTCCGCCCGGGTTTAGCCCCCATGCGGCGGGCTGTCCACCGCCCTGCGCCGCAGGCATGAAAAAAGCCCCGGTGCCATCCCCGGGGCTTTTTGCCGCCTCGTCCCTTAGCCATCACATATCGACAACATCTTCCGCCGCGGGCCCGCCTTCGATGTTGAAATCAAGGCCGTTGGAGCCGCGGATCTTGTCCTCGATCTCGTTCGCGACCATCGGGTTGGACTTCAGGAACAGCTTGGCATTCTCGCGCCCCTGCCCGATCCGTTCATCCTTGAACGAATACCAGCTGCCCGATTTTTCCACGACACCCGCTTTCACGCCGATATCGATCAACTCGCCGGTCTT